>CANRPG010000175.1 GCA_947632425.1 uncultured Clostridia bacterium
AGTACCTTATGGGCGGCTTTATGTGGACGGGCTTTGACTACCTCGGCGAGCCTACCCCGTGCCCGTGGCCTGCGGTGTCAAGCTATTTTGGCATGATGGATATATGCGGCAACCCAAAGTCGGGTTACTGGCTGAGCAGGGCGATATTCAAAGACGAAAAGGTGTGCAAGGCTCTGCCCCACTGGAGCTTTGACGTTAAAGAGGGCGAAACGGTCCGGGTGATGTCATGCACCAACTGCGACTATGCCGAAGTTTTTGTAAACGGCGTATCTCACGGCAGAAAGGCTGTAGACAAAACAGAGCAGGCGATCTGGGAGATACCTTTTGAAAAAGGCACGCTGAAAATGGTCGGCTGCGATAAAGACGGCAGAGAGATAGTAAGCGATACTTTGGTAACGGCAGGCGCGCCGAAAACTATAAAGGCAGTGCCGTATAAAACCACAGTTTCTCGCGGCGGGGCTATACCCGTTGATTTTGTTGTACTTGACGAAAACGGCATTGAAGTGCCGACTGCCTGCTTTGAAACGCAGATCTCCTGCACGGGCGGAAAGATTTTGGGTACTTCAAACGGCGACCCCAACTGCCACGAAGCCTTTGACAGCGGCAAAAGAAGCGTGTTCAACGGCAGGTGTCAAGCTATCGTCAGCTGTGATACGGTTGGTAAAGTAAAGGTTTCCTGCATAGGCAAAAACGGCGTCAGCGGCGAGTGTGAGATAGACTGCACCGCAGCAGATGAAAAACCGCAGATAGAAAGCGTTAGTGAAATATACGTCAGCGGCTGGAGAATGTCGGCACAGCTTAGCGATACAAAACCCGATCCGCATATGGTGATAACCGAAACCGACATGAACAGTTTTGAGCCTGTGGGCGTTACCGAAGCGCCGCAGAAATTTTATAAAAACGAGGGCAAATGGGCGCTGTATCGCACCACTGCCGAAATACCCGAAACACTCAACGGCAAAGCCCCCACGCTGATATTTTACGGTCTGTGGGGCGACTGCGAGGTGTATATAGGCGGCAAACTTGTGAAAACATCAAAAGATGTGTGGGCAGCAAAAGCAGAGATACCCATAACGAAAGAACTTTGCGGCAAGCAGGAGATAACGGTGACTGTTGGCTGCATAAACCGCTCGGGCGCAGGCATATGCGGCGGCGTTGTTATTAGATGACAGGAGGTAAATTAAATGGACAATATCAAGACTTACTCGGTAAAAATGGGCGCGGCTAAATGCGCTGTAGACCTCGGCGACGGCTCTGAAAGAGGGGAGTATGTAGGTCAGGATTATATACTTAACAAAATGGGCAGACCGCACCGCTCTATCAGTCTTATGTACTGCTATTACCCCTATGATGAGCAGTGGCCTGCAAGAATTTCTCAGGCTATGAAAGATGCAGATATATCCTTCCAGTGGGATTACCCATATGACGACTATTTTACATACAAAGGCGGCATAGGCGGCGACCTCAGCGACGAGCCGTTTTGCTATATGAGAGAGGTTCGGCGGCACGGTCAGGACGTTACCCTTACCTTGACGATGGATCCAAAGCTTGACGATGAGCATATTATAGCCATCGCGAAAGACCTGCGCACCTTTGGCAGACTGTTTTTAAGGGTGAACCACGAGGCAACAGGCAACTGGTTCTCTTTCAACAAAAGGGCGAGCTATCAGGAAGTAGCGGACTTTTACTGCAAGGTAACAAAAATTATGCACGAGTACGCGCCGAATGTTAAAATGATACTCTGCATTGACGGCGCAAAAAATAAAAACGATGAGCACATTGAAATGGAAAAAGAGTTCGCGCAGGCTGTAAGAGAGACGGATATTTTCTCGGTAGACAAGTATATGGCGCTGCACTGGGGCTGGCCTTTCGATGTTGCAGAAAAGGGCGGCAACAGCCATTCAAGAAGCGTTGTAGCCGATGTTTACGATGCCACAAAGCGTTCGGCGCAGCTGTTTGCGAAGATATGTGACGGCAAGCAAAAGCCTATGGTCATGAGCGAATTCAACGCCGACGGCGACGTTACAGGGCCTTATGACCAGTGCGAAATGGTGAAAGAATTTACCATGCGCCTGAAAGAAGAAAACGCCGACTGGTTCAACGGTTTTACCTTCTATCAGTTCCGCGATAGGGGCAGACTGGGTCTGGAAATTCAAGATGCCAACGACCCCGATGTTGGCATCGAGCAGCCTGTTATGAAGACATATAAAGAGATAATCCACGATGAGTATTTCATGCCTTCGATGACGGTGGGAGACGAAATTACTCTGCCGTGCACACTGCGCTGGGGCAGCAGCGAAGATGCAGAGGGTATAGCGATACCGCTGCACTTTGAGGGCGATCCGCACTTCTGCGAGCTGTATTTTGAAGACGACAGCAATCTTATGATAGAGATAAACGGCAGGTGGTTCTATAAATCGCCGCAGACAAAGTTTGTTGACCTTATGCCTGCGTTCTTTGAAAACCGCCTTGACGGCGCAAAAGACATTACTATGAAAATATTCGCTCCCCCTGCCAGCGGCGAGAATGATCTGACGGCAGAGGACGGAATGTTCAACTGCTATGCGCGTATAGAAAAGCTGCCCAAGATAAGAATATTGTATACGCCTGTGGCAGAGTAACACGCTTTTGCTTGTTGACACAGGGGCGCAAAGTGTGTTATAATAATATGTAAATATTTTTCGGAGGTAGATAAAATGGCGGTCTATAAATTAAAGCCTGCCTTTAAAGACTATATATGGGGCGGCACACGGCTGAGAGACGATTTCGGCAAGCAGTGCGATCTAGAGAAAATAGCCGAGAGCTGGGAGCTTTCCTGCCATAAAGACGGCGAAAGCACGATAGTCGGCGGCGAGGCAAACGGGCTTACGCTGTCGCAGCTTATTGAAACTCATGGAAAAGGCATTCTGGGCAGCGACTGCGAGAAGTTTGAGGATTTCCCGATACTTATAAAGCTTATAGATGCTAAAGATAACCTTTCCGTGCAGGTTCACCCCGACAACGACTACGCGCAGAGGGTAGAGGGCGAATACGGCAAGACGGAAATGTGGTATATAGTAGACTGCGACGAGGGCGCAACGCTGCTTTACGGCTTTAAGAAAGAGATAAGCAAAGATGAGTTTGCGCGGCGCATTGAAGATAACACTCTGCTTGAAGTTACAAATGCAGTGCCTGTCAAAAAAGGCGATGTTTTCTTTATAAGAGCAGGCACGCTGCACGCCATAGGCAAGGGCATACTTATTGCAGAGATACAACAAAATTCAAACACTACATACCGTATTTACGATTACGGCAGAGTGGGCAATGACGGCAAGCCGCGGCAGATGCATATTGAAAAGGCAAAAGACGTTACAGCGCTGAGACCTGCGCAGCCTTACCCCGAAACGCCCACCGAGCAAATGAGCGGTTACACGCAAAAGCTGCTTTCAAAGTGTGAGTATTTTACGACTTATGCTCTTGATATAGACAGCAGGGCGGCTCTGGAAGCGGACGAAAAAAGCTTTGTGAATATACTTGTGCTTGAGGGCGAGGGCAATATCATCGCCGATAAGACAGAGAGCTTTAAAAAAGGCGACAGCTTCTTTATAACGGCAGGCACAGGCAAATTTGCCGTTGAAGGCAAGTGCAGGGCTATTCTTACAAAAGTTTGATATATCGAAAGGAATGTGAAATATGAAGTATTACATAGGTATTGACCTTGGCGGCACGAACATAAAAGCAGGCGTTGTTGACGAGGATTTCAACATTGTTGCAAAGGCAACTTGCAAAACAAATCTTCCGCGCCCCGCTGAAGACATTTGCGCCGACATGGCAAAGGTAGCGCTGGAGGCAGTCAAAAACGCAGGCGTATCGCTGGACGACGTTGAGTCGGTAGGCATAGGCACGCCGGGCACTGCAAACTCCGAGACAGGTATTATTGAGTATTCAAACAATCTGGGCTTCCTTAACTTCCCCGTTGTAAAGCTTATGCAGACACATATCGACAAGCCGTGTTTTGTTGAAAATGATGCGAACGCTGCGGCTTACGGAGAGTTCGTGGCAGGCGCGGCAAAGGGCGCAAACGATGCAGTGTGCATAAC
>CANRPG010000176.1 GCA_947632425.1 uncultured Clostridia bacterium
ACAGAGTGTGCGAGCTTCTCGGCTTTGACGAGGTATCGCAAAATTCGCTCGACGGCGTTTCGGACAGGGATTTCTGCATTGAGCTTGCAAGTGCGCTTTCAATACTGATGATGCACCTTTCGCGATTTTCGGAGGAGATAATTCTGTGGTGCTCGTGGGAGTTCAAATTCATAGAGCTTGACGATGCCTTTGCAACAGGTTCTTCGATAATGCCGCAGAAGAAAAACCCCGATGTTACGGAGCTTATAAGAGGCAAAACAGCGCGCGTTTACGGAGACTTGAATACACTTCTTACGATGATGAAAGGCACGCCGCTTGCATACAACAAGGATATGCAGGAGGATAAGCCTGCGATATTCGATGCCGTTGATACAGTAAAGCTGTGCCTGAAAACATTTATACCTATGCTGGATACCATGAAAGTTATCCCCGAAAATATGAGGAATGCCGCAGCGAGGGGCTTTATAAACGCTACCGACTGCGCCGACTATCTTGTGAAAAAGGGTATGCCTTTCAGAGATGCATATAAAATAACGGGCACGCTGGTGGCAAAGTGTATAGAAAAGGGCTTAACGCTTGAAACGCTGCCTATAGAGGAATATAAGGCTCTGTGCGACAAGTTTGACGAGGGCGTGTACGATGCCATAAGCCTTGATAGCTGCGTTATGCTAAGAAAGGCGAAAGGCGGTCCTGCGCCGGAGTGCGTTAAAGAGCAGATAGAATACGTTAAGAGGAAATTGCAAAAATGAAGACGAAAATTTTTATAGACGGCAAAGAGGGTACTACGGGACTTCAGATATATGAGAGGTTCGCTCAAAGAGATGATCTTGAAATACTGCTGATAGATGAGGATAAGCGCAAGGACGTAAACGAGAGAAAAAGGCTTATAAACGAGTCGGACATAACGTTTTTGTGTTTGCCTGATGCGGCGGCTGTTGAGGCTGTAACGCTGGTAGAAAACGACAGCACAAGAATTATAGACGCTTCAACTGCCCACAGAACAAGCGACAACTGGGCATATGGTTTCCCCGAGCTTTCAAAGGCTCACAGAGAAAGGATAAGAGCAGCGAAAAGGGTGGCGAACCCCGGCTGCTATGCCAGCGGATTTATAAGCATTGTGTACCCCTTGGTGCAGGCAGGCGTGCTGCCGAAAGACTACCCCGTTATATCGCACGCGGTATCGGGCTACAGCGGCGGCGGCAAGAAGATGATAGCGGCTATCGAGGGCGGCAGCAAGACAAAAGAGATGTGCTCTCCGCGCCAGTACGCTTTAACGCAGTCGCACAAGCACATACCCGAGATGCAGAAGATATGCGGTCTTCAGTATCCGCCTATGTTCAACCCGATAGTTGACGATTTTTACGCAGGCATGGTGGTGAGCGTTCCGCTGATAGCGAGAACTCTGCCGAAAAAATATACGCCAAAGGATATACATAAGATACTCAAAGAACATTATGACGGTCAGCGGTTTGTAAAGGTCATGGAACTTGGCGGCAGCGATACGCTTCCCGATGGTTTTCTGCCTGCAAACACGCTGGAGGGCAGCAACGATATGCAAATATTTGTCTTTGGAAATGATGACAGGATACTTATCGCCTCACGGCTTGACAATCTGGGAAAAGGAGCAAGCGGAGCAGCCGTTCAGAACATGAATATAATGCTCGGTCTTGACGAGGCGACAGGACTGTAAGTTTTATCGTTGAAAGAGAGAAAGAAAATGAAAAAGAAAAGGTTGGCTGTTGCAGCAGCGATCACGGCATTTGTTATGCTGTGCGGCTGCTCAAACACTGACAGCAGCGGCGACACCGCTTATGTGACGACATCTGAGACAACGACAACAACGCAGGTAGAGGTTCCGCAGACTGAAACGAGCATTACAAGCATTACAGAAAAAACAACTGCTGTAACTACAACGCAGACAACCACGCAGAGCACAACAACTACAACGACCACTACTACTGCGGCTGCAACTACTACAGCTGCGCCAAGCACGCAGACAACCACCGCGCCGACGGCTGCGACGACACCAAAGCCGCAGACCACCGCGCCGCCCAAAACTACAACAACGACTGCGGCAACAACGCCGAAGCCGCAAAACGACCTTTCGCAAAAGACGGTGGAAGAAATTTTGCAGGGCATGACGCTTGAAGAAAAGGTGGGTCAGCTTTTTGTGATAAGACCCGAAAAACTGGGCGGCTCTGCCTTGCAGTGCGACAGCGGCGACAAAAGCGGCTTGAGTAAATACCATGTTGGCGGCGTGTGTATGTTCAGCAATAATATTCAGTCGCCCTCGCAGATAAAGAGCTTTATAAACGGCTTGCAGTCGGCGAGCGATATACCGCTGTTCATAGCCGTTGACGAGGAAGGCGGAGATATAGCGCGAATTGCAAACTGCGCAGGCTTTGCGGTAAAAAAGTTTGCAAGTATGCTCTCAGTTGGCAATACGGGCGATACTTCACAGGCTTACAATGTCGGCGAAACGATAGGCGCGTATCTTAAAACATACGGGTTTAATGTTGACTTAGCGCCCGTTGCGGACGTGAACACCAACCCTCAGAATGTCGTTATAGGTGACAGGGCTTTCGGCAGCGATCCTAGCAGAGTTTCACAAATGGTGGCAAGCGCTGTAAAGGGCTTTCACAGCAAGGGCATGATATGCTGCCTGAAACATTTTCCCGGTCACGGAGACACTACGGAAGACACCCACAGGCAGAGCGTTAGCGTATACAAAACGTGGGAGCAGCTGAAAGAGTGCGAAATGCTGCCGTTTGCAGGCGGCATAAACGCAGGCGCAGACATGGTGATGACAGCGCATATAAACGTTCCGAATGTGACTTCTGACGGGCTGCCTGCATCGCTTTCGTATGAACTGATTACGGGCAAACTGCGCGGCGAAATGGGCTTTGACGGCGTTGTGATAACAGATTCGCTGAAAATGGAGGCTGTAAGGCAAAAATACGGCGATGCGAAAAGCTCGGTACTTGCGGTCAAGGCAGGCGTTGACATACTGTTTATGCCGGAAGATATAGGAACTGCGTACAACGCGGTGCTAAACGCCGTTAAAAGCGGCGAGATATCGCAGGAGCGGCTTGACGAGAGCGTTCGCAGGATATTGGATTTGAAGCGAAAATACGGCATTATATAAGGAGAGAATATGACACAGGTGTATCTGGTGCGCCATGCGCAGTCTGACAACAGCGTACACGCAAGCAGAGAAAGACCGCTAAGCGACATAGGGCGGCGCGACGCAAAGGCGGTAACATGGACACTTAAAGACAGAAATATAACTTATATAGCTTCGTCACCGTATAGAAGAAGCTGTGATACGGTGAAAGACCTTGCCGACACGCTCGGGCTTGCGATAGTCGCTTATGAGGATCTCAGAGAGCGCACCAGCGGAAAATGGTTCGAGGGGGATTTTTTCGACTTTGCAAAAAAGCAGTGGTCTGACTTTGACTATAGTATAGAAAACGGCGAGAGCCTTGGCGAGGCGCAGGAAAGAAATATCCGCGCGCTGAAAAAGCTGCTGAAAGAGCACGGCGGCGAAAATATCGTTATCGGTACGCACGGCACAGCACTAAGCACGATACTGAACTATTATTATCCGCAGTTCGGGTTTGAAGAATTTAAGAAGATAGTCAATTTTATGCCGTTTGTAATAAGGCTTGATCTTGAGGGCGAAACGCTTCTTGGCGCGCAGGTGGAGCTTGTGATGCACAAGCCCTACAAAGAATAGGAGAAAACCGATGAAACATTTTATGTCCCTCGCGCCGCAGCCGTTTGAAAAGATAAAGACAGGAGCAAAGACTATAGAGCTTCGGCTGTATGACGAAAAGCGGCAGAAAATAAAAGTCGGCGATGAGATAGAGTTTACTCAGATACAGACGGGCGAGAAGCTTGCGGCAAAGGTGTGCGGTATGCATATTTTTAAAGATTTTGCAGATCTGTATTCTTCGCTTGATCTGCTGAAATGCGGCTACGATGAAACAACTGTGAAAAGTGCAAAGCCGCAGGATATGAACGAATATTATTCCGACGAGGCGATAAAAAAGTACGGCGCGGTAGGGATA
>CANRPG010000177.1 GCA_947632425.1 uncultured Clostridia bacterium
AAGGGGCGGAAGCCCTTTGTCGCCGTCCGCAGACGGCGAAATCCCCATACGGCAGGCGCTCCGCAAAGGGTGAATTTCAAAATAGTCCTGTGGACTATTTTGAAAGAGGGAACGCCCTGCAAGAGAGGGCGTTCCCTAGTTGTAGCGCAACGCTCTCTTACCGCGTTCCATTATGGAACGCCGTACAATGTGAAAAATTCTTAACAAGTAAAATACGCAAACGTATTTGACCACTCAAAATGAGAAGAAAACCAAATATAGTGGGGGTCAACGTGTGCGCTCCTGCGCCGCGCGTAAGCGCAATTAACCTAAAGCACAAGAAAACTTTAAAAATCGCTGTTTTGTTTCTATCTCTTTTATTTTTTAGAACTTGACCGGGTTCGACGAGAGGTATTCCTTTACCATAAGCGCTATCTTGAAAATAATAGCATGGTCAAATTCCCTCAGGTCAAGACCTGTCAGCTTCTTTATCTTTTCAAGCCTGTAAACAAGCGTGTTTCTGTGTACGAACAGCTTCCTCGAAGTCTCTGATACGTTGAGGTTGTTCTCGAAAAACCTCTGTATCGTGAACAGCGTTTCGTGGTCGAGCGACTCTATCGAACCTTTCTTGAAAACTTCCTTCAAAAATGTCTCGCACAGCGTCGTCGGCAGGTGGTATATAAGCCTTGCAATGCCCAGATTGTCATACGAAACTATCACCCTGTCGGTATCGAATACCTTGCCGACTTCCAGAGCCATCTGCGCCTCTTTGAACGAGCGCGCCAGATCCTTAACGCCCTCAACAACAGTGCCTATGCCGACATTCACCCTCGTGTAGAACTCGCCGCTGAGCGTATCTGAAATAGACCTCGCCAGCTTTTCAAGATCTTTCGATTCAATTCCGCTCTTTACTTCCTTTACAAGCACAATGTCAGACTCCGCAATGGTGAACACGAAGTCCTTGTTCTTGTCGGGGAACAGGTTCTGTATAACATCGTAAGCAGAAACATCGTTGGACGAGAGTATCCTTATCAGCAGCACAACGCGCGAGGTGTCCGTGCCAAAGTGCAGCTCTCTTGCCTTTATGTGTATATCGCCGGGCAAGACGTTGTCAAGCACGACATTTTTGATAAAGTTGTTTCTGTCGTACTTTTCGTCGTAATACTGCTTTATGCTGGAGAGGGTTATGGCAAGTATGCTGGCGTATTTTGCCGCGACCTCGTCAGTGCCCTCAACAAAAACGGCGTAATCGGGCTTTAAGTGCGTGCCGAACGGCTTGTATGTGTAGCCGTCACGAACGAAAATATCGTGCGTATCGTTCAGATCCAGTGAAACGTATTCGTTGGTAGAACCGTTTTTGGAAAGATCTGAACAGGCTATTATAGACGCATTTTCGTCAATAACGCCTATCTCGGCATCTATTGCCTCACGCATCTGATGTATCACGCCCTGGAACAATCTGTTTGACATATTTTTTTCACCTTTCTGTATTTATTTTTGTCTGATATTAAGTTGTTATGTGTATGATTTTATTATCCTGCATTTACGCAGACTTATCAGCCAAATAAACAAAAATACAACTATATATAAAAAATTATAACACGAATTTGAACGAATTTTGTTAAATTTCTGTGAACATTGCGCCGTTTTTGTTAATTTTGCTGAAAATATTTCGGGATTGACAAGTATCTGAATATGTATTATACTATTCAAAAGGGCATTTTACGGGAAAAGAGGCATAAAAAATGGCAAAGCAAAAATATCTTGAAGCAGGCAAAATAACATCGGTACACGGCATAAAAGGCGAGGTAAAAGTTCAGCCGATGTGCGACAGCGCCGCATTTTTAGCAGAATTTGACCTGCTTTACTACAAAAGCGGCACGCCCGTAAAGATAGAATATGCGCGCGCAAACAAAAATATGGTCATCATGAAGATAGAGGGCGTAAACAGCGCAGACGAAGCGCAGAAACTTCGCGGCAGGGTGCTTTATCTTGACCGCGACGACGTAGAGCTCCCTCATGGCTGCTACTTTATACAAGACCTGCTGGGCATGACCGTCAAAGATGCCGACAGCGGCGAAGAATACGGCGTGCTCACTCAGGTGTATGCCACCGGGGCAAACGATGTGTATGAAATAAAATCGCAAAGCGGCAAAGAATACCTTATACCTGCTATTCCCGATGTTATAATGAAAAACGATCTTGATAATAATATAATGTATATAAAACCGCTTGACGGTCTTTTTGACAACGGGGGGAAGCAGGATTGAGAATAGATATTGCCACGCTTTTCCCCGAAATGTGCGAGTATTATCTTAATGAGAGCATAGTAGGCAGGGCGAAAGAAAAAGGCGTTTTTGAGGTATATTGCCACAACATTCGCGACTACACGCTTGATAAACACCGCCGCGTTGACGATACCCCTTACAGCGAACAGAAGGGAATGCTCATGCAGTGCGACCCGATCTTCCGCTGCTTTGAGGCGGCAGCGCAGGGCAGAAAGCCCCATGTTATATATATGTCGCCGCAGGGGAAAGTTCTTACGCAAAACAGGTGCAGAGAGCTCTCGCAGCTTTCGGATATTTTTATACTCTGCGGTCACTATGAGGGCGTTGACGAGCGTGTTATTGAAGAAATTGTTGACGAAGAAATATCCATAGGCGATTATGTGCTCACCGGCGGCGAGCTGCCTGCGCTTGTTCTGGTAGACGGCGTTGTGCGTATGCTTGAAGGCACGCTTTCATACGCCGACTGCTACGAGGACGAGAGCCATTACAGCGGTCTTTTAGAGTATCCGCAGTACACAAGACCCGAAGTGTGGCACGGCAGAAAAGTGCCCGAGGTGCTGCTTTCGGGGCATCATGCAAATATTGCCAGGTGGCGCAGAGAGCAGCGTATTCTTACCACTCTAAAAAAGCGCCCCGATATGCTTGAAAGCGCAGATCTCGATGAAAAAGATATGGCAGTTATAGACAATTTTAATAAAATGAAAAATGAACAATAGCCGATTTTGTGACGAAAATTTACAAAAAATGACAAATCAATTGTTTAATATGTTACAAAGTGTTCAAAAACTATGGTTAAGTTGCACAAAGTTCGGGCTTAAGATTTGGGGCGGTGTAATCAAAAAGCAGAAAATTTTAAGGAAATGCCCCTTTGTACATATTTTATCGTTGACTAAGGACAATAAAACAAGTATAATATTGATAGTGAATTGATTTACACTTATACATTGTAATCGCACGGCGAGTGATCGCTTAAATCGAAATGATAAGAATGGAGAGATCGATATGTTCGTAAAAGATGTAACAGTTCAGAATCAGGTAGGACTTCACGCACGTCCGGCGACCTTCTTTATTCAGAAAGCGAACGAATTCAAGTCGTCCATCTGGATAGAGAAAGAAGAGAGAAGGGTAAACGCCAAGAGCCTGTTGGGCATACTTTCGCTCGGCATTGTTGGCGGCACTTCTATCAGGATAATCGCAGACGGAGCAGACGAGCAGGAAGCTGTAGAAGAACTGGTTGATCTTGTTGACAGCGGATTTTCGGAAGATGCAAGATAAACCGAACTACCTATTTTAATATCAGCGGCTGAAAACAACGGCGGAAGTTATCTTCCGCCGCTTTTGTTTTTGCGAAGATGTTATTTGCGCTTACGCGCGGCGCAGGAGCGCAGTGTCTTGTCGGCTTTAGCCTCCAAGCCACTCGAAAGAATTATTTCGGCGACATAACGCGGTCGCCGATTTTGCTTTCTGAAAGTCTGAAGCCTTTCAGAAAACAAAACCATAATTCTTTCCACGGACTGCGGTTTAATATCAAAAGCTATAATTCCTGTCAAGAAAGGAAAAGTTTTCGGTCAAGCCTTTTTCAAAAGGCTTGCAGGGGTACGGGGGCGGCGCCC
>CANRPG010000178.1 GCA_947632425.1 uncultured Clostridia bacterium
ATGAAAAACGCACGGTGGCAGAGATAGCAGACAAGCTGAAAATATCGCAGGGTACTGTAAAATGGCATTTGTCTGATGCGAGAAGCAGACTGAAAGAGGGTATAAATATGAATATCAATGAACAGAATATACAGCTTTCCCCGATAAGATTTACACATATGGGGCACAGCGGCTGTGCAGGCGCAAACGGAGATACGAACTCTATGTTCGATACGCGCCTTAAGCAAAACATTGCGTGGGCTTGCTACAGCGAACCCAAAACTCTTGAAGAGATAGCAAGGGCGGTGGGTGTGCCGCAGGTGTATGTTTCAGACGATCTGAAAAAGCTTGTCGAGTACGCCTACATTGACAGGCTGGACAATACAAGCGACCCGAAATACCGCACGAATATGCTGATCTATGACGGCAGGGACAAGGCAGACTTTTCACAGATATATTCTGATGCGGCGCAGTTTATAAGCGAAAAATATCTGCCGAAAGTGTTTGAAGCTTTTGAAAACGACAAAGACCACTGGGGGCTTTCCTGCGACGGTGGAGATCTGAACTTTTTGAAATACAGCGTGGTGATGCTGGCTGTAAGAAGGCTTATCTTTGACGAGAAGAAGTTTGAAAAATACACTGTCAAACGCCCCGACGGCGGAGATTTTATAGCCTATGCAAACGTTGAGGACGATATTTCCATTACCGCCGAGCAGCCAAATCCATACTGGTGCTGCGGATATATGACAAGGGGAATAAACGCCGCGCCAGCCGAAGAAGCTTTTGAAAGCATTTCTGTTGACTGCCGATACACAGACCGCAGCGGCGGCTGGCAGGATAATTTGCAGGAAGACTGGCAGCAGCTCACGAAGTTTATAAGGAGCGGAAAAGACGCGCTTTCGCAGGAGGGCTACAAACGTCTGTGCGACAAGGGGTATCTCTATGAGGACAGAGTTCAGCCTGCGGTGATGAGGATAAAATGCAGTGAGGACATTGTCTCGGCGTTTTTCGGCGGACTGAAAGAAAAGATAGCAGTTCCCGACGAGGTGTTAGAATTTGCGCGAAAAATGGACGAACAGGTCATAAACGAGAACAAGAAGCATTTTCCGCAGCATATGCACAAAACGCTGGAATGTTATTATTCAAACTGCATTGGCAGCGGCATTATGATACCGAAAGTTATTGAGATACTGCTCGAGCGCGGCGTGCTGAAACCGATCTATGACATACAGAAAAAGGCAGCGCTCTCGGTGCTGTGCATAAATGAATGAGAAAATAATACGCTCCCCCGTTTCCTTTTGTGGAAGTGGGGGAGCTTTTTGTTTTTTAGCTATAAAACAAGCGGCTGGGGGCTTAAAATTTATGCGAAATGATACCTTGACAACGGGGGCAAAAAGAGTTATAATGTTGAAAAGTAGATTGTTTGCTTTTCAACAAAATATTTGCCAAAGGGGTGAACAAATAGTGACAAACAATTTTATCATGCGTGAGCTTTATCAGCTCAACAACGCCATGCGCAAGTTCATTGACCGCTCACCGGTGAAAAAGGAGCTTGACAGCGTTTCGGGCACTCACGGCTGGGTGATAGCCTATCTTGCGAACCACGAAAACGAGGACGTTTATCAGCGCGATCTTGAAAGAGAGTTCGGCATAACGCGCTCTACCACATCTAAGATGATAGCGCTTATGGAGAAAAACGGTCTTGTGGGAAAAGAGAAAGTGGCGTGCGATGACAGGCTGAAAAAACTTGTGCTTACAGAGCGTTCCAAAAAACTTGCGGAGAAAATTTGCAAGGACAATCAAAAGACCGAAAAGCAGCTTACTAAGGGCTTTTCAAACGAGGAGCTTAAAATGCTCAGCGATTTTATGCGCAGAATGAAAGAAAATCTACAGGGCGAAAGGAAAGACTGACTTTAATGCTTAAAACTATGACAAAGTGTATAAGGGAATACAAAACGCCCACTATACTTACCATACTATTTATAATAGGAGAGGTAGTAATAGAGGTAATAATACCCTTTATCACGGCAGATCTTATAAACGCAATAAACAGAGGCGTTGTCATGTCCGAGATACTAAAGACCGGGGGGCTTTTGCTTGTAATGGCGCTCATTTCTCTGGCGTGCGGAGGTATGGCAGGCTTTACCTGCGCGAAGGCGTCGGCAGGCTTTGCTAAAAACGTTCGGCATGACATATTCAAACGCGTGCAGACGTTCGCATTCAAAAATATAGACAAATTTTCGACTTCTTCTCTGGTAACGAGAATGACCACCGATATAAACAACGTTCAGATGTCCTACATGATGCTGATACGTATGGCGATAAGAGCGCCTGTTATGCTCATATTCGCAGTCATCATGGCGTACATAATGGGCGGCGCGCTGGCTTCGTGCTTTGTGGTGGTAATACCGGTGCTTGTTTTCGGGCTGCTTATGGTATCGCGCTCGGCAATGCCTGCATGCAGAAGGGTATTCAAAAAGTACGATAAACTGAATGAATCGGTAGAAGAAAACGTCAGAGCGATGAGAGTTGTAAAGGGCTTTTCAAGAGAGGACTATGAAAAGAAAAAGTTTGCAGCCGCATCGGAAGATATACGCAAGGACTTTACAAGGGCTGAAAGACTGGTAGCGCTGAACACGCCGCTCATGCAGATATGCGTTTACTTCAATATGGCGTTCGTGCTGCTGATAGGCTCGAAGATAATAATATCGAGTAAAGGCGCAACTATAGACGTAGGTCAGATACAGGCTATGCTTACTTACGGTATGCAGATACTCATGCAGCTTATGATGCTGTCTATGATATACGTTATGCTCACCATGTCGGCGGAGTCTATAAAGCGTATTTGCGAGGTACTCAACGAGGAGACCGCCATACACGACCCTGAGAACCCCGTTATGGAAGTTGCTGACGGTTCTATAGAATTTAAGGACGTAAACTTCAAGTATTCGGAAGATGCGCAGAAATATGCGCTAGCAGATGTTGACCTGAATATACCCTCGGGCGCAACGGTGGGTATCATAGGCGGCACGGGCTCTAGCAAATCAACGCTTGTGCAGCTTATACCGCGCCTTTATGATGTTACAGACGGCAAGGTTACGGTGGGCGGCGTTGACGTTCGCGATTACGACCTTGAAACGCTGCGAAACAGTGTTGCAATGGTGCTTCAGAAGAACCTGCTGTTTTCGGGTACAATAAAAGATAATCTGCGGTGGGGCAATGCGCAGGCTACAGACGAAGAAATGATCCACGCCTGCAAACTCGCGCAGGCAGATGAATTTGTGCAGTCGTTCCCCGACGGGTACGATACCTATATAGAACAGGGCGGTACTAATGTTTCGGGCGGACAAAAGCAGAGACTGTGTATAGCCAGAGCGCTTCTTAAAAAGCCTAAGATACTTATTCTTGACGACTCTACCAGCGCGGTAGACACCAAGACCGATGCGCTGATAAGGGCAGGCTTTAAAGAATACATTCCCGAAACGACGAAGATAATCATTGCACAGCGTATCGCCTCCGTGCAAGATGCCGATATGATAATAGTTATGGATAACGGCGTTGTTACCGCTGTTGGCAAGCACGATGAGCTTCTTGAAAGCAGCGAGATATACCGCGAAGTTTACGAGCAGCAGACAAACGGCAGTTCGGACGACGAGAGGGGTGATGAAAATGCCTAGGATGCCAAGAAATATGAAAGGCGGCAGACCGCAGGTAAGCATTTTCAAGACCCTGGGACGGGCGATAAAAATGCTGTTCAAGTTCTACCCCGTGCTTGTGCCGATAACGATAGTTTGTATAATCTTCTCGGCGGTGGCTTCCGCTATACCGGCGTTTTTCCTGCAAAAGGTAATAGCCGATATTGAA
>CANRPG010000179.1 GCA_947632425.1 uncultured Clostridia bacterium
CCCACAGCCCTATGCTCGTAGGATTGACAGTGCCGTAATCGCAGCTTAAAGCATACCGCACGAATGATACATCGGCAGGTAAAGTATCAAATACGTGCCTTTTTTGCGAAAAGCCGGGATACACCGCCCCCGTGACTGCCGACCACTTTCCCAGTACGAAACGCTCGTAAAACGCTCCCGAATATAAAGTCTCATAACGCTCTATCATATCGGGCGAAAGTGATGGGTTGTCGGTCAGCAGAAAGTGCAGGTGCAGAATGTTCTTCTGCTCAGCCTTGTCTATCCATTCCAGCTTGAACCAGTGGTAGGGGTTGTCGGGGTTGCAGTTGAACCACAGCTTCGAGCCGCTCACCGAGCACCTCGCCACCGCCTGTTCAACAAACGAGCGCGGCATAAGCACAGCCTCGTCAAGATATACGCCGCACAGCGTAACGCCCTGTATAAGCGCCGCGCTGCCCTCGTCTTTTCCGCCGAACAAATACAGCTTCATCGTCCGCTGTCCAAGCGTGATGTCAACGGTGTTTTTCACGCGGTCGTCTTTTACCGCAAAACCCAAGCGTGAAAGCTGCACCTTCAGCGGCTCTAAAACGTTGCGCCTTATCGAAACTATCGTCTTGCCGCACATTCCGAACCGCCCGTCTCTGAACGCCGCTATCCCCCACAGCACAAACGACAGCGACATACACGTGCTCTTGCCCGATCTTACCGCCCCGTCGCATATTATGCCGTCATAATGCCGCAGCTTCGGGTCGTGCCACCAGCCCAGAAGTTTTAACTGCTTTGGCGAGAACCTGTAAAGGCTAGTTTTCATCTTCTCCGCCACCCTCGGCTTCAAAGTTTTTCTGCGTTACAGCCGCCAGAAATTCTTCCGCACCCGAGCAGGAGCTTTCAGCTTCGTCCAGCTGCATAAGCGTTTCAAGAGCGCGCTGGCGGTCAAAGAACTTCATATCCACGCCGCCGTCCTTGTCGCGCTTTATAGCCGATATGCAGCTAAGATCAAGGTCCTCGATGTCCGCGCCCTCTTTGCCGTAAAACGCCAGCTTCACAGCATCGTTGCAGCGGTTGAAAGCTATCCTCTCCAAGCCGCTCCTCACCGTGCCGTATATCTCGCGCCTGTTTTGCAGATACCTGTTTACCTTGCGGCGAATAGCCTTCTTGTCCAGTATGTCGCCGCACTCGCACGGCTGAAGACCGGTAAGCCTCGCCGCTAAAACAGGGTCTCCGCTCAGCGATAGAATATCCGCAAATTTGCGCCGTTTTTCGCGCATTTCCCTGCGCCTCTCCTTCTCGTCAAGCTCTGTTTCCTTTTGCATACGTTTCCTCCTTTTAGTGTTTTGCAGGTCTTGCCCCGTCATAATCAGCCGCCAAAATGCAATTGTTATACGTTTTCGTTTAACATTTCTTAAAAAATTTTTTGTATTCCTGCAAAATCGTTATAATGCACAAATTTTCATGTGTAAAATATAGCACTTTGCGCCGAAGCGGCAACTATCGCCGCCATAAAAAGGCTTTTTTGCCGCTTTCCACATCTTATATATATAATAAATGTATGTTTTCACGCCCGAAAGTGCATATCTTTTGATAAATAAATGAACTTATTCATAAAAAATTGTTGAATTGAATTGATTTAATATGTATAATAATATTATCTTTTGCCTATAAACAAGCGGCAACCGCCCGTTTTTCAGGGCTTTAACATAATTCTAGGAGGAAATATCATGGCACAGACCACCAAAACAACATCAAAAACCATCACCAAAAAGGAGCTCAAAGAAAAATTTGAAGCTTATATGCACGACGAAATGCAGATGACCCCCACCGAAGCTTCCGATAAACAGATATATGAAGCTCTCGCAAGCGTGGTAGTAAAGCTTTTGAGAGATAAAAGGCACAAATTCACCATAAGAACCGAATCCGCAGGCAAGAAGAAAGTCTACTACCTCTCCATGGAATTTCTCATGGGACGTTCTCTGAAAACCAGCCTCTATAACCTCGAAATGGTAAAAGAAGCGACCGATATGCTCAAAGATTACGGCATAAACATAAACAGCATCTACGAGCAGGAACCCGACGCAGGTCTGGGCAACGGCGGTCTTGGCAGACTTGCCGCCTGCTACCTCGATGCGCTCGCAGCTCAGGGCTTCCACGCAACAGGCTATTCTATCTGCTATGAGTACGGCATTTTCAAGCAGAAAATAGTCGACGGCTGGCAGACCGAACTTCCCGATAACTGGCTGCCGGGCGGCAAAGCATGGCTGCTCCCCCACCCTGAAAGAGCCGTAGAAGTGCATTTTGACGGCGTTCTGAAAGAATACTGGGATAACCAGTACCACTGCGTAACGCACGAAGACTATACCACAGTCCTCGCCGTTCCTTACGATATGATGGTTTCCGGCTACGACAGCAAAGCCGTTTCGTGTTTAAGACTGTGGAGAGCCGAGTGTCCTTCCTTTGATATGAATATGTTCAACAAAGGCGACTACCAGAAAGCTCTCGGTCAGAATATAATCTCGCAGGCTATCACAAAGGTGCTGTACCCCAACGATAACCACGCCGAGGGCAAATCGCTCCGCCTTCGCCAGCAGTATTTCCTCTGCGCAGCATCTATAGGCGATATAGTTGACAGACATATGAGAACATACGGCACGCTCGATAACCTCCACGAAAAAGTAGCTATCCATATAAACGATACCCACCCCACGCTTGCTATCCCGGAGCTTATGAGAGTCCTGCTCGATGACTGCGGCTATTCGTGGGATAAAGCATGGCATATCGTAACCAATACTTTTGCATATACCAACCATACCGTTATGCCCGAAGCCCTTGAAAGATGGGACTGCAACCTCTTAAAGAGCGTAACACCTAGAATTTTCTCTATCATAGAGAACAACCAGTGCAAAATGGCAACACTTTGCTGCCATGCCTGCCACTCTATCAACGGCGTTGCTAAAATTCACTCCGATATTATAAAGAAAGAAACTTTCGCCAACGAGTATGCAGATACTCCTACCAAGTTCAAGAACGTTACAAACGGCATAGCCTATAGGCGCTGGCTGTATCAGTCAAACGAGGGTCTTACAAAACTTCTTACAGAAAAAATAGGCAAGGGCTTTTTGAAAGATGCCAGCGAGCTTTCAAAGCTTACCGTATTCAAAGACGACAAAGCAGTCCTCGAAAGCCTCTATAAAATAAAGCAGGATAACAAAGCAGGATAACAAAGCAGCTTTCGCGAAATATGTCAAGAACCAGTACGGCGTGGTGCTCAATACCGAGTCAATATTCGATGTTCAGGTAAAGAGACTGCACGAGTATAAGCGCCAGCAGCTCAATGCTCTGCATATAATCTCGCAGTATAACTACCTGAAAGAAAACCCCGATGCGCCTTTCACGCCTAAGACATATATATTCGCCGCAAAGGCAGCCCCCGGCTACTATATGGCAAAACAGATAATCAAGCTTATCTGGAATATCTCAGAGGAACTGAAAAAGGACAAGAAGCTTTCCGAAAAGCTGTCTGTAATATTCCTTGAAGACTATTGCGTATCGCTGTCCGAGATACTCATGCCTGCCGCCGATATATCGGAACAGATATCACTTGCAGGAACAGAGGCAAGCGGCACAGGCAACATGAAGCTTATGATAAACGGCGCTGTAACGCTGGGTACGCTTGACGGCGCAAATGTAGAAATTCATGATGCAGTCGGCGACGATAACATTATAATCTTCGGTATGAACGTAGACGAAGTAAACGCGCTCAAGAGCAGCTATGACCCACAGAGCTATTATAACAACGACCCCGTTATAAAGAAAGCGGTCGATACCCTCCAGTACGGTATAA
>CANRPG010000180.1 GCA_947632425.1 uncultured Clostridia bacterium
CCGTGACTATTATGCCTATCGCGCCCGCGCCGAAGCCGACTATCAGCGTTTCTGCGTTGAATACGCGCGAGATGTCTTTCTTTGATGCTCCTATCGCACGCAGTATGCCTATCTCCTTCGTCCTCTCCAGTACAGAAATGTAGGTGATTATGCCTATCATTATCGACGAAACTATCAGAGAGATAGCCACAAACGCAATAAGAATGTAGCTTATCGCATTTATTATCGTCGTAACGCTGCTCATAAGCAAGCCGATGTAGTCGGTGTAAACTATCTCGTTTTCCTCGCCTACCTTGTCGTTGTAGCCGCTTATCTTGTCTGTAATAGTCTCTTTCGATTCAAAATCTTTCGGGTAAATAAGTATGCTCGAAGGCTCGCTCAGATCCGCAACACCCATTAAAGATAGGTTGCCGTCATAAGTCGCATTCGTCTGGAACTGCTCGCCCGACATCTCCACTATCTGCTGAAGAGTCATTCCCATGGCTTCCATTTGCTCTATTGACTGCTCTATCTGCGTGCGCTGATCTTCGGGCAGTGTCGCCAGATATTCTTGCAGCATTTCTTCGGTAAATTCGCCGCCCTCAAACTTCATTCCCGTGAATACGTCAGTCTCCGGGTCAGCCTGCTGTTCTTTAACTATCTCGCTTTCGTTTACCTTTGTAATAAGCCGCTCCATAAGTTCTCCGCGGTAGCCTATAACGCCTGCCGCCGATGTAGCAACAGCTTCTTCATTCGGCTTTATGATACCAACAACTTTTATCGTCTCGCAGTCTCCCAGCTTGCTTAAAACATACGCATCATCTTTCGATTTATCTACCCACCTGCCGTTTTCCTTGGCAAAGTAGTCGCTGTTCACCATCAGTTTGAATTCCAGCCCCAGTATGTCGTCAAAGCTGTAAGATACCTGCTCGATGTCCTGCTTTTCAATAGGCTTGCCTGCCATGGCATCTTTCAGCATCTGCTCTATCTCGGAAAAATCCTTCAGACCCAGCGCATATAAAGCCGTGTCAGCAACGCCGTTGTTCTCGTCAACAATGAAAACTACTTCGTTGTAATTTTCGGGCATTCTTCCTGCCAAAACATCATACTGATTAGCCAGCAGCTCGTCATTGTCAAGCATCTGTGTCCATACACCCATCTGCGACATAGTAGAAGAATATACCGAGCTCGCATTGCTTTCCATGTTGAAAGAAAGTCCCATCGCCGCATACATATCTTCAAAAAGCGTGGTAGGGTTTACCTTTACAAGCCCGTTCGAGGTGTCAGCATTGTATATGTTCATCGGCGTTGTGTACCTGTACTGAATGTCGGTAACAAGCTCGTCAAATCCGTTTTCATCGCTCTCTAAAAACGTCTTGAAATCTTTCAGATTGTTCGTTATGACTTGGCTCATCATCGTGTTCATCATCGTGAACATCATATCGTTCGAGTATATCCTGTCCGCCTCTCGCTCCTGCTGAACAGGCGCATCACCTGCCGCCGTCTGGAACATATCCGTGTAATCAATAGTCTGTGCATCTATCTGTAGCGGATAGCTCGAAAGCGTGTCCTCCTGCACCCTATTGATGTACGACTGTACACCGTGCGACAGCGAAAGTATCAGAGCTATGCCTATAATGCCTATGCTTCCCGCAAACGAGGTCAGGAACGTCCTGCCCTTTTTTGTCATAAGGTTGTTAAGACTTAGCGACATAGCCGTAAAGAACGACATCGAAGTCTTTTTCGGCTTGGGCGCATTTTTAGCCGCTTCTTCCTCTTTAAGAGCCTGCTGTTCGTCAATAGTGAACGGCTGCGAATCGCTCGTTATCTTGCCGTCAAGCAGCCTTATCGTCCTTGTTGCGTACTTCTCCGCAAGTTCGGGGTTGTGCGTTACCATTATAATAAGCTTGTCTTTCGAGATCTCTTTCAGTATCTCCATAATAGCCACGCTAGTTTCCGAATCCAGCGCACCCGTCGGCTCGTCAGCAAGCAGTATGTCAGGGTCGTTGACCAGCGCACGCGCTATTGCAACTCTCTGCATCTGTCCGCCCGACATCTGATTCGGCTTTTTGTTTATCTGATCGCCCAGACCTACCTTTTTCAGCGCGTCTATAGCCCTCTGCCGCCTCTGCGACTTTGAAACGCCCGAAAGCGTAAGCGCAAGCTCAACGTTAGAAAGCACCGTCTGATGCGGTATCAGATTGTAGCTTTGAAATACAAAACCTATCGAATAATTGCGGTATGTGTCCCAGTCTCTGTCCTTGTATTCTTTTGTGGACTTTCCGTTTATCACAAGGTCGCCGCTCGTGTATTTGTCAAGACCGCCGATAATGTTCAGAAGCGTTGTCTTGCCGCAGCCCGAGTGACCCAGTATCGCCACAAATTCGTTTTCGCGAAAATCTATGCTTACATCTCTCAGCGCGTGAACAACTTCGTCGCCTATCGGGTAGTCTTTGACTATATTCTTTAAACTAAGCATAAAGCGCATTCCCCTCCAATTCGATTTTATCAAATATATAATAATTATATAACACTGAAATTGCCATGTCAAGCAAGTTTTGAAACTTTCATATATTTTCGTACCCTGCTATAAAATTATTGTTTCCCACAGGCTCAAAATTGACAAATCACACACAGAAAAGCTCCCACATATATATGTGAGAGCCTTCCCGTTTTGCAGCTGTTTTATATATGCGCGCGTGTATTACGCGGCTTTTGAAGAACTGTCGTCAGCTTTCGATGAGCTGTCGTCAGCTTTCGATGAACTGTCATCAGCCTTTGATGAGCTGTCATCGGGTACGCTTTCAACAGGATTTTCAGGAATTGCTTCGGGTGCTTCAGCAGCGCTCATGCTGGTTATAACTTTGCCCTCAGCCTTGTTGCTGTCGCTGTTTACATACTTGTCTAAAAGTTCCTGCTTATCCTCCGATACATAATAGCTCGTGCTATAATCATAATATTTAAGCTCTCCGTCCTCTACATATGCAGAATCGGCTATATCAAGAACATAGAACGTCTTATCCTCGCTTGCACCGTCAATAGTGCAGCTTGTATCTACCTTGATGAACTGATACAGTTTGTTAGAGCTGTTAGCAACATCTTTCGGTGCTACAAGATAAGTATCATCAAGAGTTACAGACTTTATCTTTGCTATCTTGCCGTCAACGCTGTAATCAAACGCCCTCGAACCTGCAAGATACGCGCTGTCCTCGCTGTCGTTTATATCCTCGATAAGGCTTTCATACAGCGTGTCTATGTCAATGGTCGTAACATCATTGATGTCGTTTATATAGTGCGGCGCAGTAGCTTCAACGGTATAAGTCTGTGAAACTTCGTCTCCGTCCAGCTTGTAGCCCTTTTCGGCAAGCTCATCTTCATACCAGCCAACAGACGCGGTAACTGTAAAGGAGTCGCCTATGTCAAGACCGTATCTGTCGTCTATATCAAAGTATATGTAATCTCTTACTATCTCCGGGCAGTTGTCGGTATTTACCGAAACGTCAAGGTCAGGCGCAACGCCCGAATAAGTTATCTCTACTCCCTCAAACGGGTCTAAAGTCTCAAGCTCTTTAAGTCCCTCAACAGTGAACTCCTTGGTAAGAGAATCCTCGTCATAGGTGTAGTACTCGCCGTCAATGGTGAAATAACCGTCTGAGAGGCTGTAATAAGGCTCTGCCGTAACTGTTACAATATCTCCGTTGGAGAGTTCGTCATAATACCAGTCGGAATTGATATAGAACGCGTCATTTTCAACATCGGTAAGCGCGCTGGTATCCAGCTCCATTTCGCCTATGCCGTCAACTCCGGTGAACTTTACGGTAACATTGCTCAGCGGGTCGAGCACCGTAGG
>CANRPG010000181.1 GCA_947632425.1 uncultured Clostridia bacterium
CTTGAATAGTTCTCAATACCGCTGCAAAAGCCCACTTCTTCAAGCATTTCCATATCGTAAGTGGTGCGCTGCTCTATTCGCTGCGCCTCTATAAGCATATCTCTCTGCTTGAAAAACTCAACTCTCTCGCGCATTTCCTGCCTTATATCTTCAATGGCGGCTTTCATCTTCTCTTTGCCTACAATATAGTGACTTGCAGGGAAAATCGCGGCGTGAGAAAGCTTAGCGACTACCTCACCTGTCAGCGCGTTTATCTGGCATATCCTGTCAACCTCGTCGCCGAAAAACTCAACTCTAATAGCGTCGCCGTCGGAGTTTGCGGGGTATATCTCAACCACATCGCCGCGCATACGGAATTTGTTTCTCTCAAACGCCATATCGTTGCGCTCATACTGTATGCCTACCAGCTTTGCGGCAAGCTCCGATCTGTCCATCTGCATACCTTGACGGATAGAAACCACCATGCTTTTATACTCTTCGGGGTCGCCCAGCGAATATATGCACGAGACCGAGGCTACTACTATAACGTCATTTCTCTCGGCAATTGCGGTGGTGGCAGAGTGCCGCAGCTTGTCTATCTCATCGTTTATAGAGCTGTCTTTTTCTATATAAACGTCCTTGCCGGGAATATACGCCTCGGGCTGGTAATAGTCGTAGTACGAAACGAAATACTCAACGGCGTTGTTCGGGAAAAGCTCCTTGAATTCCGAGCACAGCTGCGCCGCAAGTATCTTGTTGTGGGCAAGCACGAGCGTTGGCTTGTTCACCTGTGCGATAACATTCGCCATTGTAAAGGTCTTGCCGCTGCCTGTAACGCCCAGCAGTATCTGTTCGCGCAGACCGTCTTTCACGCCCTGCACAAGCTTTTCTATTGCCTGCGGCTGGTCGCCGGTCGGCTTATATTCGGAAACAAGTTCAAAATGATCCATACTTAAATTTCACCGCCTGATAAAGAACATCTGTTTCTATAATAACATATATATTCGCGTTTGTCAAGAACATTTGTTTCAATTGACCGGTTCTACCAGCGGAAGATGCCCTGCCCTTTTCATTGAATATGTCTCGCCGCTGCCCGACACTATAATATGGTCAAGCAGGCGCACATCTATATGGGAAAGTATCTGCTTTACCGTATTCGTGACTGCTATATCCGCTTCGCTGGGCTGCGCGCCGCTTATAGGGTGATTGTGCGCTATAAAAGCAAGCTTGCTGTTTGTTCTGCCTGCCGCCTGTATTATTTTCATGGGCTTTACTCCGACGGAATCTATATTGCCGACATTTATTATCTCGCAGTTCACCACGCGCAGACTGTTATCAAGAAAGCAGGCTACCATTGTTTCCACTCTGGCAGATGCAAGCGTCTCTTTAAAATATTCGCACGCTTTGCCGATATTGTACAGCGCCTGTTTGTTGCTTTTGTCCCGATAAGCAAATATCAGATCGGGAATACTGCTTATAAGCAGCGCGGTCGGTTCATCGAGACCGAACCTTGCCATAAGCTGATCTGTTGGTATATCCGCAATATTTGCAAGGTTTCTTCCGCCCACCGACATTTTTGCGGCTATGCTGCTTACATCGGCTGACGGCATGGAATAGCTAAGGAGCGTTTCAAGCACGCTGCGGCAGTCTTTACCCTCAAAACCGCTGTCTATAAAGTCATTTATTATCTGTTCGCGCTCCTCTGACATTGCCGCTCCGCCCTTCGCTATTATATCCGTATTATAGTATATCACAATAAAGCAAAAACTTCAAGCGGCACTTGAAGTCTGAAAAGAAATGTGGTATACTGTATAGCAGTAGAGAGCAAAGGAGGCGGATATATATGAAAAGCTTTACGGCAGGGCAGAATGATGCAGGTCAGCGCGCGGACAAATTTCTCTCAAAGGCTGTGCCGCTGCTGCCCAAAAATCTTATGTACAGATATATCCGCCTCAAGCGCATTAAAATAAACGGCAGGCGGTGCGAGATCTCGCAGAAGATACAGGTCGGCGACGTTATCGAACTTTACATTAACGACGAATTTTTTGAAAGCAAGCCTGACCGCCCTTTCCTGCGCGCTCCTGCGCAACCCGAAATAATATACGAGGACGAGAACATTCTTATTGCTAACAAAAAGAGCGGCTTGGCGGTACACGCTGACGACAGCGGCGACTGTGACACGCTTATTGACAGGATACAGCACTATCTTTACAACAAGGGCGAATACGACCCTGACGGAGAGCTTTCATTCGCGCCTGCTTTGTGCAACCGCATTGACCGCAACACCACGGGGCTTGTGATATGTGCCAAAAACGCCGAAAGTTTGCGCATTCTGGATCAGAAGATAAAAGACCGCGAGGTGAAAAAGAGCTATCTGTGTGTGTGCATTGGCATACCTGCCCCACGTGAGGGCATGATAACTACATATCTTGAAAAAGATGAGAAGACCAAGACCGTGCGTGTGGTGAAGCAAAAAACGCCGCGTTCGCGCACTGCGGTCACAAAATACAAAGTGCTTGCCCAAAGCGGCGAGCTTGCGCTGTGCGAGGTGCATCTGATAACGGGGCGCACGCATCAGATAAGGGTGCACATGGCGCACATAGGCTGCCCGTTGCTGGGTGACGGCAAATACGGCAGGAATGAGGCAAACAGAAAATACGGCGTTAAAACGCAGGCTTTGCAATCGCACAGACTGGTGTTTGATTTTTGCACAGACAGCGGCATACTTGAATATCTCAGCGGCAGGGAGTTTTGCGCTCCCAAGCCGTGGTTTGCAGATAAATATTTTAAAAACACGGAGGTAATTTTATGAAGTATTCTTACAGGACTATGGGCACCTGCTCATCGAGGATAGACTTTGAGCTGGAGGACGGCATACTGAAAAACGTGCAGTTCACAGGAGGCTGCAACGGCAACCTGAAGGGCATTTCATCTCTTGTTGAGGGCATGAAAGCCGAAGACGTCATCAAAAAGCTGGAGGGCACAAAGTGCGGTTTCAAGCAGACTTCCTGCCCCGACCAGCTGGCGAACGCTCTTAAAGCGGCGTTGCAGGAGGCGTAAAATGGCGCTTTCTGCCGTGATATTCGACATGGACGGCGTTATCTTCGACACCGAGAGACTTTGCCGCGACAGCTGGCGAGAGACCGCCGCAAAATACGGTATCAGCGACATAGACGAGGTGTTCCCTTTGTGCATTGGCTCTGCCGAGTGGGTGACGAGGGAACTTTTCCGCGTGCGCTATGGCGAGGGCTTTGACTATGATTCTTTCCGCGCTGATGCGGCTGTGCTTTTCAACAAGGCAGGCGAAAACGGCGGTTTTCCGAAGAAAAAGGGAGTCACGCAGCTGCTTACATATCTCAAAGAACGCGGCATAAAAACGGGTGTGGCGTCGTCTACCGCAGTGGTGCGTGTGCGTGCAGAACTGAAAGAGGCGGCTCTTGACGGATATTTTGACGTTATTGTGGGCGGCGACTGTGTTAAACGCTCAAAGCCCGAACCTGACATATTTCTGCATTGCCTTTCTCTGTTGGGCGCGGAGAAGGAAAACACGCTGATAATTGAGGATTCTCACAACGGTGTAAAAGCGGCAGCAAACGCCGGCATACGCTGCATAATGGTGCCCGATCTTCTGCCGCCTAATGAGGAAACTAACGCGCTGGCATACCGCACGCTGCCCTCGCTGGTGGAGGTGAAAGAACTGCTGGAGAAGCTGACAGGCTGACAAAAAAGCTTCGGCTTAACATCACGCCGCACACAAAAAAAAAAAAAAA
>CANRPG010000182.1 GCA_947632425.1 uncultured Clostridia bacterium
AGTTTGATATAGCTTCTCCTTTTGTGGGGTTACTAGAGAAGCAAGAGGCAAGATGATGTCCACTCAAACTTTGATAGTACAGAAAACTTCGTGCGGCTTCTAACAAACTGAATGTTGTTGCGCTATGGGAAGATTTATGGTTTTATAAAAGAAAGGCTTCAGGCTTTCTTTTATAAAATTGCCCTGCTAGAAGCAAGATAACTAGAGGCAAGAGGCAAGAGAATGTTTTACCAACTTTGATAAAACAAAAACCTTTGCGCTGTAGATGCCAGAAGTAAGAAGTTAGAAAACTTTGACTTCAAACAAAACTTCGGCACTTGCCGCTAAGCAGAACTCTAAGTCTAATCAAACTTTCAAAGTTGCGCTATGGGAAATATCCTTTTAGAAGCAAGAAATCTAGAGGCAAGATGCAAGATGTTGTTCTCACAAACCTTGATAGCACGGGAAACTTCGTGCGACTTCTAACAAACTGAATGTTGTTGCGCTGTGGGAAGATTTATGGTTTTATAAAAGAAAGGCTTCAGGCTTTCTTTTATAAAATTGCCGCCCCCATAATGGCGGCAAAATAAATCTTCTGCACTTGCCCGAAGGGCAACGTGTGGCGACCCGAATGAGACTCGAACTCACGACCTCCGCCGTGACAGGGCGGCGTTCTAACCAACTGAACTATCGGGCCATGCCGTTCTTATCTATAGCAGAACCATGACACTGCACTGAACTTAGTACAGTGCCACACTGCCTGCCTTGGTGGGAACAATAGGGCTCGAACCTATGACCCTCTGCTTGTAAGGCAGATGCTCTCCCAGCTGAGCTATGCTCCCAGACTATCGGCGAACCGATAACAAATCATATTATACACCATTGAAAAGCGTTTGTCAAGCACTTTTTGAAATTTTCACTAATTTATATTTCGCGCTGTTTCGCCTGCTTCGCCAGTTCCTTCATAAACACCGCCGGCACAGCGAACACCTTGCCGCCGCGAAAGACCAAAAGCTGCCTGCTTCCCTTGTCCAGCCTCAGCATATTGCGTATCATAGCCTTGTGCTCTTTGCCGTCAAGCGTAAAACGCGCCATGTCAGGGGTAATATTGTACCGCGAAAGCAGCCTCTGCGCCATGCTCTTGTAAAAGCCGCTCGGCGCTGCCAAAAGCATTTCCATGTCATTCTTTGAAATATACGCCGCCGCCGAAAAAAGCTTCGCCACATACACAACGTCGCGGATCCTTATCGCCGTCATGACTACAACGATCATCACCCCGATAAATACCAGCAGTTCGGGCTCGCTGTTCTTGCCGAGAAATACTACCAGAAATTCAAGCAGAGCCGTAATCAACACCGTTTCCGCCAAAAAGCCAAACAGTATCTTCCGCGCCCTTTTTCTGTATAAACTGCACGCCAGCGTTTTCTGTTCCTCGGTCATGATAACTCCCCTATCCTTCCGTATTTTCCGCAGCCTTCGCCGCCAGAGCCCTTATCTCATCGGGCGTAAAAACGTACTTTTTGTCGCAGAAATGACATTCCACCTGTGTCTGCGGATCTTTCGCCATGTCCTCCAGTTCCTCTTTGCCCGTGCTGAGAAGCGCCTGCTCCACCTTTTCGCGAGAGCAAGTGCAGCGGTATGCAACGTTAAAATCGTCTAAAATATTTGGCTCAAGCCCCTCAAGAGCCATAAGAGCTATGTCGGCGGCTGTTTTACCGCTCCGCAAAAGAGTGGTCACCGACGACATTTTCTTTATGTTTTCTTCAATAGCCGCAACGCTTTCTTCGGGAGCAAACGGCAACAGTTCTATTATAAATCCCCCTGCCTGCTCTACCGAAAGGTCGGGCGCAACAAGCACGCCCAGCGCACACGCAGACGGCACCTGCTCGCTCGTCGCCAGATAATTTGTGATGTCCTCGGCTATCTCGCCCGAAACTATAGGCACCTGTCCGCAGTAAGGCTCTTTCAGCCCCATGTCTTTAACAACAGAAACATAACCGTCAGTGCCCACCGCGCCGCGAACGTCCAGTTTTCCAAACTTATTCAAAGGTATCTCAACAACAGCGTTCTGTACATACGCGCGCACATTGCCTAGGCTGTCAGCAACAGCAATAAGCGCACCGCACGGGCCGCCCCCGTTTATGCGAACCGTAACACTGTCTTTTTCTCCTTTAAGACCAAACCCCATAAGCGATGCCGCCATTGCCAGCCTGCCCAGCGCCGCCGTCACCACCGCCGAGGTTTTGTGTATCCGCTCTATCTCGTTTACTATGTCTTTGCCGTCAATAGCGCTGCACACTACCGATGCATCGGCAGATATCGCCCTGACTATCCTGCCCATAATATCTCCTACTTCTTTATCGCTAAAAATAATGCCCTTTCGCACCGCTCTGTCGCAGCTTCTTCGCCAAGTCCGTCAAAAACGCCTGCCACCTCAAAGCCTGCCTGCCTCAGCCACTTTTCCACGTCCGCCAAAGGGTATGCATATTCTTCAAAATCCTCGCAGTACCTGTCGTATCTGCCGTCCTCACCGTATGCGAACATATCAAGCGCTATCTCTACCCTGCCGCCGCCGCTGTAAAAATTCTGCCATACGCAAAACACCTGCTCGTTCTCAAAAACAAACGCGTTGTCGGCAAGCACCTCGCTGTGCTTGAAAACAGTGTTCATGTCGAAAATGAACACTCCGCCGCCGCGCAGGTTTTCAAACGCCCTTGCAAAGGCTGCCATCACCTGCTTGCCTCCTCGCAGATGACAAAAACAGTCAAGCGATGATACCAGTAAATCAGCCTCACCGCCTAAATCAAGCTTTGTCATGTCCTGATGTATGTATTGAACGCTGCTTTCGCAGCAAGCCTTGCAGGAGGCTATTGACAACATCTCCTCTGATATGTCGACCCCAATAGTGTCATACCCTGCCGCAGCCAAACGCCTAGAAAGCTCCCCCGTACCGCAGCCGAGGTCGGCAGCCCTGCCGCTTTGTATGCCACACCTTTGCGCCAACTGAATGTAGCGCGCCGCAATGGCATCGTAGTCGGTGTCTTTCATCAGCAGGTCGTAAAAGTGCGCAAATCCACCGTCGTACATGTTACTTCTTCTTGTCTTTCATATCTTTCAGCCTGCCGAAAACAATGTTGTAACCGCCGCTGCCGTCATATGAAAGCGACCTGTTCACCCTGCTTATCGTCGCTGTAGAAGCGCCCGTTTCTTTCACAATGTCGTTGTAGACGTACTTTTCGGTGAGCATTTTAGCCACCTGATACCTCTGCGACAGCGCTTTCAGCTCGGGCACAGTGCAAAGGTCTTTGAAGAACAGCCTGCACTCGTCAATATCTTTAAGGCAAAGCACGGCCTCGTAAAGATCGTCAAGATTGCTTATTTCCAGTTTATCTCTCATAACTATCACCCTTTACAAAAGATCTCGGGGCAGCAAGTCCGCCCTATATTTATATTTTAACACATTATACCGTGAAAGTAAAGCGGTTTTAGAAATTTTAATAAATCATTTTGCGCTGTCGCAGTGTCTTGTCGGCTTAAGCCTCCAAGCCACAATGAAAGAATTACTTCGCCGCCATAAGTGGGGCGGCGATTTTGCTTTCTGAAAGTCTGAAGCCTTTCAGAAAACAAAACCGTAATTCTTTTGCATAGTCCGTTTACCCTCAAAGTTTGTAATCCCTGTCAAGAAAGGAAAAGTTTTCGGTCAAGCCTTTTTCAAAAGGCTTGTCAGGTCGAGGGTGAAACCCTCGTCGCCTGCGGTCGCTTGCG
>CANRPG010000183.1 GCA_947632425.1 uncultured Clostridia bacterium
CGAGGCGAAAACTGCTTATGCGGCAGGCGGAGCTACTATAAGCGTTACAGCTGACAAAACGACCGCTTACCCCGGAGATGAGATAACATTTACGGTAAGTCTTACCGAACAAGAAACGACCTTTGGCGCCCAGTTTTCTATGAGCATACCTGATGGACTTTCATATGTGGGCGGTTCGGGAAAAGTAAGCGGCACTGCGAAAAGTGTTCTTGCACACGATAACCCGTCATTTGACGATAGTTTAATGTATTTTGCCGGAACCAGTGACTATTCCAGAAATACTGTAGTAAATAAAGCTACTGCATTGTTTACATTTAAATGCAAAGCAGAAAATACAGGCAGCTACACAGTATCTATTGATAATAATAAGAAGCTACTGATTTGCAACAAAGAGTTAAACCCTGTGGTATGCGCAACAACATCGGCGACTGTAAATGTTGTTGAAAGACCTGTAGCTGTAACGGGGGTAACGGTGTCGCCGACGGCTAAAACGCTGAAAACCAAAGGCGAGGCTTTTGAACTGAAAGCAACGGTAGCTCCTGCGAACGCTGCAAACAAGGCTGTTACATACAAAAGCAGCAACAATAATGTAGCCACGGTAAGCGCGGAGGGCACTGTTGTTGCGGTAGGCAATGGCAAGGCGACTATTACTGTTACTACAAAAGACGGCGGCAAGACCGCTAAATGCGAAGTTACCGTAAATATACCACACAAGCATGAACTTAAAGTAATAAAGGCAAAGGCTGCTACCTGCGCGGAATACGGCAACAACACATACTACAAATGCGACGGCTGCGGAAAGGTATTCAAAGACAGCGCAGCAAAGACAGAAACTACTGTTGAGGCTGAAACTCTGAAAAGGACGGAACATAAATTCACTAAAAAAGATACTGCCGAAGTATACTTAAAGAGCAAGGCTGACTGCCAGAGTCCTGCAATATACTACTACTGCTGCGAGGTATGCGGAGCAGCTGACGAAAAGACGTTTGAATCGGGCGAGAAAGACCCGAATAATCACAAGGAGACTACCCTTGAAAAGGAAAAGAAGGCTACCGAAGAAGAAGAGGGCTACAGCGGCGACAAGGTTTGCAAAGCCTGCAAGAAGGTAGTAGAACAGGGCAAGGTAATTGAAAAGCTTGTTCACATGAAAGACGTTAAGAAAGTTGAAGCGAAGGCTGCGACCGACAAAGAGGACGGAAACATTGAATACTACATTTGCAACGGCTGCGGCAAGCTTTACAAAGATGCAGATGGCAAAGTAGAAATAAAGCAGGCTGACACTGTTGTAAAAGCTGAGAACAGCACTTCTGAGGCAGACAGCAGCGAGGCTGACAGTTCTGACAGTTCTGAAATTTTGAATAGTCAAGGAAGCGACGAGGTATCGTCAGGATCTGAAAAGGACAGCTCATCAGACACCGCAGCTGCCACAGTCAGCAGTAGTTCATCTCAACGATCGGACAGCGGCACGGGATTATTATGGGGCATAATAATCGGCGCGATAGTGCTGGCGGTAGCGATACTGGCGTTTATAATCATACTGATAATCAAAAGCAGATAACAAAAACAGGCTCTTGCAAAAGCGCAGGAGCCTGTAATTTTTTGCATATCCACATCAGCCGAGCTGAAGCATTTTATCTATACATTTACGGGACAGTTCTATCTGCTCGCCTGTCATGATGATCTCATTTTCGTTATCGCTGTCCCCTATCGTTTTCAGCACCGACAGCACCTCATACAATGTGGTAAGGCGCATATTAGTGCAGACAAGCCGCTGCGACAGATGATAGAACTTTTTATCGGGGCACTTATACTGCAAGTGAGCAATTATGCTGTTTTCGGTGCCGATGATGAACTCTTTGGCATCGCTTTTTTCGGCATACTGCATTATACCTGAGGTAGAGCCGATATAGTCGGCATTTTCGCAGACTTCTTCCCTGCACTCGGGGTGAACGAGCAAAAGGGCGTTCGGGTATCGGATTTTTGCGATCGCGACATCTTCGATAGATGCGCCGTTATGTATGGGGCAGCAGCCGTTGTAAAGTTTTATATCCTTATCGGGGCACTGCTTCTGGACATATCTGCCGAGGTTGCAGTCGGGCACGAACAGTATTTTCTTTTCTGGAAGCGATGAAACTATCTTCACCGCGGAGGACGACGTAACGCAGACATCGCAAAGCTCTTTGAGTGCGGCGGTGGTATTTATGTATGCTACCACTACCCTGTCGGGCTCTTTCGCTTTCATTTGTGCGAGAGACTCGGGAGAGAGCTGCTGTGCCATAGGGCAGCCTGCATCTACATGAGAGAGGTAAACTCTTTTGTTTGGTGACAGAATTTTTGCTGTTTCTGCCATAAAGCGCACGCCGCACATAAGCACGTTTTTATTCTCTGCCCCTGCCGCCATTTTGCTCAGCGCGAATGAATCGCCTACAAAGTCGGCAATTTCGGTTATATCGGGCGTCTGGTAGCTGTGAGCTAAAATACAAACGTCTTTTTCCTTCTTCAGGCGAAGTATCTCGTCCTGTACTTCTCTTATCATAATAGCACCTCCGTTAAAGTTCCAACATTCTGAGTGTTTTTTCGTCGTACACTACATCTTGCGCTTCCATATCTTCTTTTATCTGCCATGCCTTGCTTGCCGAGAACACGGAGCTTACCGGGAACGGCTGGCTGTTGAGGTAGCCCAGCACCACCGCTGCAGGCTGTTTGCCCGTTGCGTTACAAAGCTTTATAACGTTTGAAAGCCTTGCAAGATTTGCGGTACTTACAAACTGACCCTCGATAATATTCTTAACGCTCTCCCCTTTTGCGAGCTTTGAAAAAAAGCCCTTTGCCTGCGGCGAAAACGCCATTACGGGGAAATTGTGTTTTGCATACCATGTATGTTCGCGCATATCCATAGAAACAAGGGTGTCGTCACCAAGCATATCGCTGCTCAGGTGCGCGAGACTATAATTTATCTGGCTTATGCGCAGCGGTTCCATGCCGTTTTCTTCGGCGAACTTGTTGGCTGCTTCTATCCTCTGTGTATGCCAGTTTGAAACGCCGATAAAATGCGCTTTGCCCGACTTCACTAAATCGTTGAGAATGGGCATTATCTCGCTTACGGGTATGCTCTCATCATCGCGGTGGAGAAGAAAGATATCGACATAATCAATACCCATTACCGAAAGGCTGCGGTTTATATCGTACTCTATATCCTCTCTTGTAAGGCGTGAAACGTGCATATCTTCATGGCTGGGGTGACCGCCTTTGGTGACTATCAGCATTTTATCGCGGTTGCCGCGGTGCATGAGCCACCTGCCGACAACACCTTCGGAAGAATCCTCGCCGCCCTCTATCCACGAGCAGTATGTACGCGCGGTATCTATACAGGTGCCGCCGCAGGCTGCGTATTCATCGAGCAGCTCAAAGTAGGCAGGGTCGTTGTCGTGGCGCTCGAAAGCCGCCGTACCAAAGGCAAGAGCAGGAACTTTTATCGAATATTTGTCGTTTTTTAGTGTGAATGTTATCATTTTTATCACCTGTCCTTTTTTAATATATATTCTGCGATGTGAGTTTACTATATTATAATAACATATCTTAAACGAAATTTCTACTGTTTTTGTGCAAATTATTAAAAATTTTTTTGTCGCAAATTGCAATAGCAAGTTGCAATAGTTTTCAAAAAGGTAACAAATCGAAGTAGAACAGCGTTGGCTCACGG
>CANRPG010000184.1 GCA_947632425.1 uncultured Clostridia bacterium
TATAATCCCTATGGTTTCCCCCTCGATTAGAGTTGCGCAAACGTATTAGCATACTCAAAATGAGAAGATAACCAAATTAAAGTGAGGCGTTGAACAGCTCCGCAGGCTTGCGCGTAAGCGCAAAAAATCAGACCTACATACACAGTAGGTCTGATATTTTTATGTTTATGTAAGACGGCAGGAAGTTTTATCACTAGCGCGGGGCTGCCTTTATTATCGGCGATAGCGGTTTATATATTACCACTGTCACCAAGGCGCACAGCGCGGCTTTTACAAGCGTGAACGGCAGGTTGAATATACACAGCGCCTCGAATATGCTGCCCGTTGAGGCTCGCAGCTCGCGGTACATGCCAAGTATCGCCTCTTCGCCGCCGAATGCTTTGAAGTATATCGGGTATACTATAAAATAATTCAGCGGCAGGCTTATAACGGTCATTGCAAGCGCGCCCGAGATGCAGCCTATTATCGCGCCTTTTTTGGTGCGGTCAAATTTATATATCAGACCTGCGGTAAGCGCGAACACCGCCGATGTAACAAAATCGAAGATGTCGCCTATTCCCATGGTAGTGCCCAGACCCTTTATCAGCAGGTGCACGGCATTTTTTATAAGGCACACCAGCACGCCCTCTACGGGTCCCAGCGAAAAGCCTGCCAGCAGCGTTACGACGTTTGAAAGGTCAAGCTTTATAAAGCTCGGCATAAGCGGCACGGGAAAATCAAAATAGTATATAACTATCGCTATCGCGCTCATAAGAGCGATTATTACAAGTTTTCTTGTACTTATTTTACTGTTTGTATTACTCATACGTTTACTCTCCTTTGGAAAATATTGCAGCTAAGCATACGCTAAACTACCGAACGCACGGCAAATACAAACGCCCTATGGCAATTGTACCACGGGGCGTAAATGCTTTGTCTTACGTTTCTTTCATCCGGACTTTGACCGTCGGTATCGGACTTTCACCGAATCAGCGCACTTTCATGCGGTTGAGGACTTTACCTCCGATGTGGAATTTCACCACCCCTGAAACAATTAACTTTTATTGAATTTTTCCTGCTGTCTTACGGCTTGGCTGATTATTCTTCGCTTTCGCCGTCTGCGTCATCATCATACTCAAATTCGAGCTTTTCGCCGCAGAACGGGCAATTCATGCCGCCGTTGTTTACGTCTTCCTCGGTAAGGCAAATGCTCTCGGAGCATGACGGGCAGACTGCTTCATACATACAGTCGTCATCACACTCGTCATCATCGCAGCAGCATTCTTCGCCGTAATAGTCTTCCTCGATAGCGCCGAGATCCTCATCTATTGCATCTACAAGATCTACCGTCTCGGTAACTTCGTCCGAAATATCATAAACAACGTCGGTAAGTTCATTAAGAACGTCCATTATTGCGGCAAGCACTTTGCCTTCTTTGGTGGTCATATCAATATCCAGTCCGTCTACCAGACCTTTAAGATATGCAGCTTTTTCCATAAGTTCCATAACAAAACCTCCTTACAGGCTGTCAACACTAGTATATGCCGTATATGTCAGTTTACACGCTCCATATACTCGCCCGTTCTTGTGTCTATTCTTATAATGTCGCCCTCGTTTATAAACAGCGGCACTCTTATCTCAGCCTCTGTTTCAAGCGTTGCGGGCTTAGTAGCGTTGGTAGCGGTGTTTCCTGCAAAGCCGGGGTCGGTCTTTGTTACGGTAAGCTCAACAAAGTTGGGCGGTTCAACGCCGAACACCTGACCTTTATAAGAAAGTATCTTGCACATCATGTTTTCTTTTACGAACTTGAAAGAATCTGTAAGCTCGGTCTTATTTACGGGCACCTGCTCATATGTTTCGGGATCCATAAAGTAGAAAAGATCTCCGTCGCTGTAAGAATACTCCATATCCTTTCTCTCAACATATGCAGTCGGGAATTTGGCAGTGGGGTTATATGTTTTTTCAACAACAGAACCGGTTATGACGTTTCTTACCTTGGTTCTTACAAATGCAGCGCCCTTGCCCGGCTTAACGTGCTGAAATTCGATTATCTGCATTACGTTGCCGTCTTCCTCAAAAGTCACGCCGTTTCTGAATTCGCCAGCTGTTATCATAAATTATACCTCCAAAATCTTCCGAGCGCACTGCGCACTCGCTATACTTCTTTTTATTATACAATATTTTCATTTATTTTGCAAGGGGTTTTTGATATTTTCCTGCCGCTTGGCAAAATTTTTACAATACTATAAGCTCTTTAGGCGCATTTGTAAGGTTCTCGCAGCCGTTTTCGCCTACGACAACGAAGTCTTCTATCCTTACGCCGAACTCGCCTGCTATATAGATACCCGGCTCGACTGTTACGACCATGCCGCTCTCTAAAACATCTATACTGCGCTGGGAGGCTGTCGGGGCTTCGTGTATCTCAAGACCTACCCCGTGACCCAGAGAGTGACCGAAATTTTCGCCGTAGCCTTTAAGCTTTATAAGCGTGCGTGCCAACGAATCGCAGGCGCTGCCTGTCATACCTGCTTTTATCTTAGCCAGCGCGTTTTTCTGCGCCGAAAGCACTATATCATAAACCTCTTTCATCTTATCGCTCGGCTGACCTACTGCTACCGTTCTTGTCATATCGCTGTGGTAGCCGTCATACACCGCGCCGAAATCAAGCAAAACAAAATCGCCGCTTTGCACCTGTCGCTCGCTCGGCACGCCGTGTGGCATAGAGGTACTGCTGCCAGTCAGTGCTATGGTATCAAATGACAGAGTCTCCGCGCCGTTTTTCAACATAAAATAGTCTAGCTCCAGCTGAATTTCTTTCTCAGTTCTGCCGACCTTTATAAAGTTTAAGATATGCTCAAAGCCTGCCTCGGCGATTTTCTGCGCCTGCTTTATTTTGCTTATCTCCTCGGGGGTCTTTACCGCTCTCAGGCTGTTTATTGCCTTGCTTAGTCTGCCGTCTGAAAGCAGTTTGCAGCTGAGTTTTTCTTTAATGCTGCCAAACTGCGCTATTGTGATGCAGTCGCTTTCTACCGCGCAGGCAGAGACGTTTTCAGCCTCAAAAATGGCGTTTATCTGCTCGTGAAGCTCTGTTTGCAAAATAACTTCGCAGCCGCTTGCCACAGCTCTCGCCTTTTCTATATACCGAAAATCAATTATCAGATACGCGGCATTTTTCAGCACCAAAAGCGTGCCTGCTGACGACTTCATATCCGTGAAATACCGCCTGTTTATGTCGCTCGTTATAAGCGCACAGTCTGCTATATCGCTTTGCTGCATAAGTTTTTGCAATTTTTCGATGTTATTCATTTTGGCATATCTCCTTTATAGCATCGACGCCCATAAGATAGCTGTTTTTGCCATAGCCGCATATCTGCTTTACGCACACCGGCTGTATAACAGAAAGGTGACGAAACTCCTCGCGTTTGTGAATATCGCTCATATGCACTTCTACAACGGGGATTTTTATCGCGGCTATTGCATCTCTGATAGCATAGCTATAGTGAGTATATGCGCCTGCGTTGAGGACTATACCCACAATGCCCGTTTCGGGTTTGCGCGACTCGTGAAGTTTATCGATTATTGCGCCCTCGTGGTTGGACTGGAAAATTTCGCAGTCAAAGCCCTGAGCTTTGCAGTGCTCTGTGATCTCGGCATTTATGCTTTCAAAGCTATCA
>CANRPG010000185.1 GCA_947632425.1 uncultured Clostridia bacterium
CCGACATGATCTCGCTTGTGATACGGCGGCTGATGTAGTGGTAACTTCCGCTGCACAACAGCTTTTCGTGAAGCCGTCCGGCGCCCTCGCTCACCAGAAAGAACTCGCGCGTTATCTTGTCCATATCGCGCGGTCGCTCAAGATCTTTTGTGCGCGATATAAAATTTTTCGCCATTTCATTCTGCATTTCAATCAGCAGGTCGTCAAGCGAATTATAGTGCAGATAGAACGTTTTGCGGTTTATCCGCGCACGCTCTGCCAGTTCTTTTATCGTGATCTTTTCGTAGTCCATCTCGCATATCATTTCTTCAAAAGTCTTGCGGATAGCCTCTTTTGTGCGTATTACTCGCAGATCTTCTTTACTAACATTATCCATAACGATACCTCCCGAAATTTATTATACTTCACTTTTGTACGAAAGTCAACACCTGTGTATTTTTACTCATTTTTCATAAAGTGTGGCGTAAACCTCTATAGTTCAAAAAATGATGTGGATTTTTATTTTTAAAGATGTATAATACATATAAATACCAAGTTCAGGGAGGCTGTTATGAAAAAGTTATTGTCAATTATGCTTTCGGCTTTTCTTTATATGAGCGTTACTTCCTGCGGCGAGGCAGACAGTTCTTCCACAGCGAATAGCAGTAATAATACCGATATACAAGCCGTAAATTCAGAGAAGGCAGATAGATCATCACCAGACGGAAAAATTCTTGTTGCATATTTTTCTCTTGCAGGTGAGCAGTACGAAGTCGGCGTTATAGAAAAGGGAAATACCGAGATAGTGGCTGAAATGATAGCCGAGACTGTAGGCGCTGACACATTTAAGATCGAATCCACCGAAGAATATCCCACTACCTACGACGGTCTTTTAGACATCTCGAAAAAGGAACAGAACGATCCGCCGCAGATCGCCAACACCGTTGATAACATCAGCGATTACGATACTATATTTCTCGGTTATCCTATATGGTGGGGCGATACGCCGACTATTATAAAAGTATTTTTGCAAAGCTATGATCTTTCGGGTAAGACGATAATTCCGTTTTGTACTCACGGCGGCAGCGGACTTTCGGGAACTGACAAGACTATTTCAGAGCTTTGCCCGGATTCCACTATCGGAGAGAGTCTTGCCATTCGCGGCAGTACCGCACAGAACGACCGCGACAGTACAAAAGAGAGCGTTACAAAATGGTTGGAGGAGACAGGATATGGAGTGTAATTCAGAAGTCGGCGCGGCAAGCGTTGTTACAAAAGATGTGCCCGACTATGCTGTTGTTGTCGGAGATCCGGCAAAGATCATTAAGATGTTAGACCCGACAAAGTTTGAAAAATGACGATAGGAGGCAAAAACAATGTCTGATTATTTTGGAAAAGAAACGCCGAAGCTCGGTTTTGGACTTATGCGGCTGCCTAAAAAAGGCTTGCATACCGATATCAAGCAGGTAAAAACAATGGTCGATATGTTTATCGAGGCAGGATTTACATATTTTGATACCGCTTTTGTGTACGGCACTTCTGAGCAGGATATCAAAAAAGCGCTGGTAGAGCGCTATCCGCGCGATTCGTACACCCTTGCCACCAAGCTCAATGCCTTTATGATGTGCCACGACGAAAAGAGCGCTAAAGAGCAGTTTTACAAGAGTTTAGAGCGCACCGGCGCAGGATATTTCGACTATTATTTTATGCACGCTTTTATGGAGAACAACTACACGAAGTATGACAAATATCACATCTGGGACTTTGTAAAGGAGCGCAAGGCGGAGGGGCTTATCAAGCATTTCGGTTTCTCTTTCCATGCAGGTCCGCAGCTTCTCAATAAACTGCTGACCGAACACCCGGAGGTGGATTTTGTACAGCTACAGATAAATTATGCCGACTGGAACGACCGTGGCATTTCATCTCGCGCAAATTATGAAGTTGCAAGAAAGCACGGCAAATCCATTGTTGTTATGGAACCTGTGAAGGGCGGCAAACTGGCAGATCCGCCCAAAGAGGTAAAAAAGCTGTTCCAAAGTTACGCGCCTGATATGTCGCCTGCTTCATGGGCAATACGCTTTGTAGCATCTTTAGATGGCATTATTACGGTGCTTTCGGGAATGTCAAGCATAGCGCAAATGGAAGATAACCTTTCCTACATGAAAAACTTTCAGCCGCTTAATGCAGAGGAGCAGAAAATTATCCGCGAGGCGCAGAAAATTCTCGGCAAATCCGCAGAGATACCATGCACAGCTTGTCACTACTGCACGGACGGCTGTTCGAAACAGATACCTATTCCCGATATTTTTGCCGCTGCAAATTTACAGTTCGGCAACGGTCAGACGGCGCAGGCGAAAGAGCGCTATGCAGCTATCCCCGAAGGGCACCGAGCCTCAGACTGTATCGGCTGTAAGCAATGTGAACGCGCCTGTCCGCAGCATTTGAAGATCACCGACTTTCTAAAGCAGTGTGCGGAGATGTTGGGGTAATAATGTCGGCAGCTATGAGAAAACCTTTGATCTTAATGGCGCTTGCACTGATCTTATTTGCAGGCTGTGGGGCAGATACTCAGCAGAATTTATCGGAAGAAAACATTACTGAAAAGGAGCAGCAAATGGCGAAATATGATCTTTCGGATCTTCCAAACGTGCAGCTTATAAATGCAGACCTCGGCAGCATGAGCGATGAGCAGCTTGAGGTGCTGTATCAACAGGCGAAATACTGTCAGGCAATGACAGATGCCGACACCGATACGCTTCGTCAGCTTGTTTCGGAGGATACGACCTTTACCCATATGAGCGGACGTCAGCAAACGCGCGAGGAGTATTTTGCGGACATCGAAAATGGCGAACTGCAATATTTTACGATAGGTATAGACAGCCCGACCGTCACGGTAAACGGCGATGCGGCGAGTGTTACTTTTACCTCTGTGCTGAACGCCAACGCATACGGCGCAAGGGGTACCTACCGCATGGGCGGCACGCATTACTGGGAAAAACGAGACGGCGAATGGATTGCCGTAAACAAGCAGGATAAGGAGGAATTATCATGATCTTAGACAGAAACGAAAACAAAGAAGTTGTTGTGCTTTTGGGGGCAGGCAGCATGGGTACGGCTATCGTCCGCCGCATTGCCGCAGGAAAGAAGATTTTGCTGGGTGACATCAGCGAAAAGGCTCTTCAGCGCGTTTCGCACGAGTTTACCTACAGCGGATATGACGTTGAAACTCAGATCGTAGATGCCTGCGATGAGCAGTCTATACGAGCGTTTGCACAAAAGGCCGCCTCGCTCGGCGCGGTAAAATACTATATCCATACGGCAGGCGCATCGCCAAGTCAGGCAACCCCCGAACATATTATCAAACTTGATCTCATCGGCACTTCTTACGCTATAGATGCTTTCGGAGAGGTTATGGCACGCGGCGGCGCAGGGCTTATAGTTTCTAGTCAAACGGGTTATATGCCCCACGCGCTCACCGCAGAAGATGAAGAAGCCCTTGCCATGACTCCGACTTCACAGCTTGCCTCGCTGCCTTGCCTTGACGGCTCGAAAACACCAAATCCGGGCGCGGCATATATCGTTTCAAAAAGGGCAAATCAACTCCGCGTGCGTACAGCGGCGGCAACCACCTGGGCAGACAGAGGC
>CANRPG010000186.1 GCA_947632425.1 uncultured Clostridia bacterium
CAACGAGAGAGATCCGGCGCTCACGGAAATATATATCGTAGAGGGAGACTCCGCAGGAGGCTCCGCCACGCAGGGTAGGGATTCGCGTTTTCAGGCGATACTGCCGCTGTGGGGCAAGATGCTCAACGTTGAAAAATCGCGCATTGACAAGGTATACAACAACGACAAGCTTGCACCGGTAGTGCTGGCTTTAGGCACGGGCATTGGCGAGGACTTTGACATAACGAAACTGAGATATGCGAAAGTTATTATAATGGCTGATGCCGATGTTGACGGATCACACATAAGGACGCTTTTGCTGACTTTCTTCTTCAGATACATGAGACCGCTTATTGAAGAAGGGCACGTATTTATAGCACAGCCGCCGCTGTTTGAATGCAAGCGCGGCAGGGAAAAGCATTATGCGTTCAACGAAGCGGAGAGAGACAAGTATATTGCACAGCTGAACGGCGGAGACCCGAGCGTTAAAGTAGATGTACAGAGATACAAGGGTCTTGGTGAGATGGATTCGCAGCAGCTGTGGGACACGACCATGAACCCCGAAACGAGGATAATGCTTAAAGTGACTATGGAAGACGCGGTTAAGGCGGACGAGATATTCACGATACTCATGGGGGACAAGGTTCAGCCGAGGAGAGAGTTCATTGAGAAAAACGCGAGATTTGCTGAAAATCTTGACATATAAGATACTATGGAAAACATTGAGATAAAGGAAAACGCGGTACAGGGAGAAGATCTGGGAGAGCTTGTGGAGCGTATAGAATACGATATAACGCTTGAAGAAGAGGACAGGGCTTTCAGGATATTTCAAAGGCTGTACACGCTGAAAAGAAACATTATTACGTCTTCGCTGTTTGGGCTGGTGGCTTTGTCGTTCGCTATACAGATAATCAGCGGCAAGGGCGACAGCATAGCCTGGGGACTTATGGTGGTATGCATAGCCTTTGCGGCGGTGGTATGGCTAAATCAATACCGCATACGCAAAATGCTGCTTACGGCTCTTGAAGTGCTGAAAGACGACAGGTATATTCTGAGTATTTACGAAAAGGGTTTTGAGATAGAGACCATTATACCGCAAGAGGACGTTCAGACGGCGCGAGAGGTAAACTGCGACGAGGACGGCGATGAAGAAGTTATGGAAAGGCTTAAACCGCCGCCGAGCAGGTATACTTTTGGGCAGGACGGGATAAGGCTTGTAGAAAATGCTGAGCTGTATATGGTTTTTGTGACGAAAGAGACCTTTCACGTATTGCCGAAAAGGGCGCTGACAGAGAGCCAAAAAGATACGGTAAAAGAGATATTTGAAAAGAAATTCAAAGATATAAAAAAGCTGTGATATTAAATAAAGATCACAGCGACAGGAGTAGTGATAAATTTGAGTGCAAAAAACAATGAACATCATATTTCGGACGAGCCGTTTGTAGAAAATATAGTGGAGACCGATATTGAAAAGGAAATGAAAAATTCATTTCTGCAATACTCGATGTCGGTAATAATCTCTCGCGCGCTGCCCGATGTGCGCGACGGGCTGAAACCTGTTCACCGCAGGATTCTTTACACTATGTATGAAAACAAGCTGCTGCCTAATACGCCTTACAGAAAGTGCGCTGACACGGTAGGTTCTGTGCTGGGTAGATATCACCCTCACGGCGACGCATCGGTTTATGATGCTATGGTAAGACTGGCGCAGGATTTCTCTTTGAGATATCCGCTTGTTGACGGTCACGGAAACTTTGGTTCTCTGGACAGAGATCCGCCTGCCGCATATCGTTACACGGAGTCGAGAATGTCAAAACTCTCGCTGGAGATGCTGGCGGACATAGACAAAGAGACCGTTGACTTTATGCCCAACTATGATGACCGTTTGAAAGAGCCTGTGGTACTGCCTTCGAGGTTTCCGCAGCTTTTGTGCAACGGTTCTGTTGGTATTGCAGTTGGTATGGCGACGAACATTCCGCCGCACAATCTTTCGGAAGTTGTAGATGCGATTGACCTGCTTATGGAAAACCCCGATGCATCTCTTTACGACCTTATGGAGTGCATAAAGGGCCCGGATTTTCCTACAGGCGGCATTATTATGGGCAGAAGCGGCATAAGGGCTGCATACGCGACCGGCAAGGGCAAGCTTATACTGCGCTCAAAGACGAGTTTTGAAGAACACGCTGGAAGAACGAGGATAGTTGTAAACGAAATACCATACATGGTGAACAAGGCGGAGCTTGTAAAGAGCATTGCTGACCTTGTAAAAGACAAGAGGGTAGAGGGTATTTATGATGTCAACGATGAATCGGACAAGACCGAGCAGGTAAGAATTGTTATAGATCTTAAAAAAGATGCGAACAAAGAGGTAATTCTCAACAAGCTGTTCTCGCTGACGCAATTGCAGGACACTGTGGGAGTTATAATGCTGGCGGTTGTTAATAACGAGCCGAAGTGTTTGTCGCTCAAAGAGATATTGCAGCATTACATAGACTTTCAGATAGATGTTATTGAGAGGCGCACGCGCTATGACTTGGAAAAAGCGAGGGCGAGGGCTCACATTCTGGAAGGCTTGGTCATTGCTGTTGACAACATTGACGAAGTTATAAACATTGTGCGCTCCTCTCACACGCAGCAGGAAGCAAAGCAGAGGCTGATGGACAGGTTCTCTCTGACTGAGATACAAGCCAACGCGATAGCGCAGATGCGTATCATACAGCTGACGGGTTTAGAGCGGCAGAAGATACACGATGAGCTGGCTGAGATAGAAGCGCAGATCGCAGATTTTCTTGACATACTGGCGCACAGGGATAGAGTCTGCGGTATAATTCGCGACGATCTGGCGGAGATGAAGAAAAAGTACGGCGATGACAGACGTACAGAAATACAAGATGTAAGCGGCGAAGTGGATATTGAGGATCTTATACCCGTTGAAGAAATGGTGGTATGCTACACACACGGCGGTTACATGAAGAGAATGCCTGTTTCGGCATACAAGGCGCAGAACAGAGGCGGCAAGGGCGTTACGGGCATGAAACAGCGCGAGGACGACTTTGTTGAAGAAATGGCTGTATGCTCTACGCACGATTATTTGCTGTTCATAACCAACAAGGGCATTATGTACAGAATGAAGTGCTTTGAGATACCCGAGGGGTCTAAAACTTCAAAGGGCACGCACGTTGTTAATTTGCTCAAGCTTTCGGAGGACGAAAAGCTGGCGGCGATGATAAAGACGAGCGACTTTGACGACGGCAAGTTCATTGTTATGGTGACAAAGAACGGCAAGATAAAAAAGACTGCTTTGTCGGCATACAAAAATGTACGAAAGAACGGACTTATTGCGATAGGTCTTGACGAGGGCGACGAGATAGCAGGCGTGAGAATGACACAGGAGGACAGCGAGCTTATTGTTGCGACGAGAAACGGCATGGCGATAAGGATCGCGGTCGCTAAGCTTAGGGCGATGTCGAGGACGGCGCACGGCGTGAGAGCTATAAAGCTGCGCGGCGGTGACAATGTTGTCTCGATGGCGAGAGTGAGAGAGGGAGCGACGGTACTGACGGTCTCGGACAAGGGACTGGGAAGGCGGACGGCTCTTGATGCATACGCTTTGCAGAACAGA
>CANRPG010000187.1 GCA_947632425.1 uncultured Clostridia bacterium
GCGAAAAATATATGCCGTGCTTTTTGGCGACCGAGCCTATAAAACGGTGATCGTCGGCATTTTCAAAGCCCGACTGTAGTGTGTTGTGGTCTATGTAAGCCACCGAACGCTCAGTCTTAACGCGCGGCACGCCTATCGCCTCAAATTCAAGATACGCCATTGTTCCCGTGGCGTCCTGCGTAAGAGTCTGGTCGATCTTTATGCCTATCTCGTTTCCCTTTACGAACTCGCCGTCAACAACGTGAGCTTTCAGAATTTTCTCGGTAAGTGTAAGTCCCATTTATATCATTTCCTTTCAAAATAGTGATCCAGAATAATCATACATATATATTTTACCGCAAAACAAGCAGTTTGTCAACCGCTAGCAGCCCCTTTATACCGCATTTATAGCCTTTTGAACATTTTCAAAGCGAAATGTTCGCGCCCGTTTATCTGTAACGCATATAAAAATATTAACATATACTGTGGTGGAATATATTTATATAAAAAATTGTATAAAACCTCTTGACAATAACTAAGTTTCGGTTTATAATTATGAAGTCAAGTATATAATATTACAAAGAAAGGGGCGGACATGATGACAAAGGTAATAAATGTGCTCGCAATACACGAGCATGAGAAAACAAATATATTAAACACACAAGTTGCTGACATTTTATGCGCTGACAAGGTCACCATGCCCATACCCGTTAAATAAATTCTGTATGGAAAACCGATAGCTTTGCGCGCCTTGGCATGAATGTCAGGGCGCGTTTGATTTTATTTAAGGAAAGGAAAGCCCGAATATTCGGGAGATGATGCTGTATGATGAAGTTTTTTGATATAATGCACCCCGAAATATTGCAGCAGCTGCAAAAGCGCGGCGTTATGACCGACGAGCTGCTTTACTGCGTTAAGAGCGATCTGGACGGCGAGGGCTGCTATATTGACACATATGTGACATTTTGCAAAGATGAGCTTTATGTGATAACGGGCTATGAAAAATACGCGAAGAAAAAGCGCGGTGAGAAAGCCAAATCGCTGGAGGATTTTGACGTTACCGACTTTGATCTGTATGCGCTGAAGAACATAAAGCGGCTATATGTTGACCGCTATCAGAACGCGGCGCGCCTTATGGCAGAGGACGTAAACGGCAAGGAATTTGCGCTTTCGCGGTTCTCCCTCGGTTTTTCGGATAAGTTCGAGAAATTCTGCCAGAGGGTGAACAGCACCATTGACGGCACGCCTATTGACGACAGACTGCTCGAAGAATCGAAGATATACTGCCCCGTGTGCGGAGAGAGGTTTCCAGACCCAAACCGCCCCGTATGCCCCTACTGCGTTGACAAACACAGCATTTTTCTGCGGCTTATGGGTATGTTCAAGGAGTTCCGCGCCGAGGTCATACTGATGATAGTCACCCTCGCGATAAGCACGGCACTGAGCGTTTTAGCCCCCGTTTTCAGCGCGCAGATGCTCTATGACGAAGTGCTTACCAAAGGCGGCAAATACTACGGTCAGATAATGCTGATAGTTTTCCTGATAATTACCGTTGACCTGCTGTCGATGATAATAAGGGTGGTATCGGGCATAATCACCTCGCGCATAACGCCCATGGTAACGCACAAGCTGCGTGCGAAAATATTTGCATCGCTGCAAAACCTTTCGTATGAGTTTTTCACAAGCAAGCAAACGGGCTCGCTTATGTCACGCGTTGACCGCGACAGCCAGAACATCTACTGGTTCTTCACCGATATCGTGCCGTATGGTCTGCGAAATATTGTAACTATCATAGGCATAACCGTTATCATGATGATAATAAGCCCGATACTGGCGCTGAGCACGATACTTTCGGTAGCGCTTATAAACGTTGTTCAAACGCGGTTTGCAAGATCGCAGAGAAAGTATTACAGAAAGTCAGACATTGCCACACGCAGCGCAAACTCGGTGCTTTCAGACGTTATGAACGGTCAAAGGGTGGTAAAGGCGTTTGCAAAAGAGGACGAGGAATCGCAGCGTTACAACCTGAAAAATACCGCGGCTTTTGAAGTAAGCGTGCGCATAAACGAGCGCGTTGCGAACACATCGCCGTTTATATGGGCTGCGCTGAGGTTTATAAATCAGTCGGTGTTCTGCCTGGGCGCATACATGGTGATAAAGGGCTACATACAGTTCGGCGCGCTTGCGGCACTTATTTCATACACCAACATGACATATGAACCTATGCACTTCTTTTCTTGGATAGGCGACCGCTGGGCGAGGTGCATAGACGCAGCCTCGCGTATGTTTGAGATAATCGACAGCGAACCCACCGTAAAAGAGAGCGACCACCCGGTTTCGGTCAAAGAGCTTCGCGGCGACATAGAGCTTAAAAACGTTACCTTTGAGTATGAGGCAGGTCTGCCGGTAATAAAGGACGTTTCTTTCAAGGTAGAGGCAGGGCATATGTTCGGAATAGTCGGCAAAACGGGCGCAGGAAAGTCTACCATAATAAATCTTATGGCGCGTTTGTATGATGTAACGGGCGGCGAGATAACCATTGACGGCTACCCGATAAAAGAACTCAGCTTTGCCGACATAAGAAGAAATATCGGCGTGGTATCGCAGGAAACCTATCTGTTCATAGGCTCTATTGCAGACAACATACGCTACGCACGCCCAGATGCGACTATGGAAGAAGTAATTCAGGCGGCGAAGTCTGCATACGCGCATGAGTTTATCTCTCGCCTGCCAAACGGCTACAACACCATGATAGGCGAAAGCAACGTGAACCTTTCGGGCGGCGAAAAACAGCGAATTTCTATAGCTCGCGCCATGATACAAAAGCCGAATATTCTTATACTCGATGAGGCTACGGCTTCTATGGACACACGCACAGAACGCAAGATTCAGTCGGCAATAGATGATCTTAAAAAAGGCAGGACGATAATCTCGATAGCGCACAGGCTTTCAACTTTGCGTGATGCAGATATGCTGTGCGTTATAGAAAACGGCGAGCTTAAAGAAATGGGCACGCACGATGAGCTTATACGCAAAAAGGGCAAGTATTTTGAGCTGTACCGCTTGCAGGCGCAGGCGCTTCAGTTTATGCAGGAATAAACACACAATACTCGCAAAGGAGTGAGCGATTTGAACGAGAAGAATATAAATTCTTTAGATGAAGAACTTTTCGAGGCTGACAAGCTTGTTATCCTAGACCCGAAAGAGCTGACTTTCAGCAAAGAGGAGAGCGGCTTTATGACGCTCGTATTTCAGGGAAAGACATACAAGAAAATAAACCTGACGAGATTACAGCCGTTTTACTCAAAGTATGAGTATGTAAGCGTAAACTACGAAAACGACGAAAAAGAGTTTGTCGAGGTCGGCGTTATACGCGACATACGCGATATGAGCAAAGAGCAGTTTGAGCTTATAGACAACTTTTTAGAGTACAAATACTATATGCCGCTGATAACGAAGGTTTATTCTATAAAAGAAAATATGCGCGGCTCGCTGTTTGTGAAAGCCGCCACCAACGCAGGAGAAAAAACGCTGTGCATTCGCGACTGGTACAGAAACTTCAAGCTGATAGGCGGCAAGTATCTGTATGTATGCGACGTTGACGGCAA
>CANRPG010000188.1 GCA_947632425.1 uncultured Clostridia bacterium
CATTTCGGCAGCCGCAAAGTCGCTCGGTGTGCCGCCCATAGCAACGGCTTTTGCTCTCACCGCGCTGGTTTTTGTGTTCTCTGTCGGCGGTCTTAAAAAAACTGCCAGAGCCGCTCAGGCGGTCGTGCCCGTAATGAGCGTTATCTATATTGCAGGCTGCGCCGTAGTGATATTTGCTTTCAGAAAAAATCTACCGTCCGTTTTTTCGGACATTTTCACAAACGCCTTTGGTATCCGTCAGGCAGTCGGGGGCGGCATAGGCAGCGTTATATCCGCAGGCTTTCGCAGAGGCGTATTCTCTAACGAAGCAGGTCTCGGCACTACCGCTGCTGTACATTCTTCTTCCCAGACTGACGAACCTGCCGAACAGGGTATGTGGAACGCCTTTGAAGTTTTCATCGATACTATATTATTATGCACTCTGACCGCCCTTGCGATACTCTCAAGCGGCTGCTATATATCTTTTTCAGGCGAACAGCAGATAGTCTTTCACACATTTTCATCAGGGCTCGGGAAATTCGGCGGAGTGTTCTGCTCCGTGTGCCTTATCCTTTTCGCATTCTCCACCGTTCTTGGTTGGAGCGTCATAGGCTCTCGCGCCTTTTCGTATGTTTTCAAAAAGGCAGATAAAAAACTATACTGCGTTATCTTTTGTACAGTTTGCTTTCTGGGCTGTCTGGTGTCTCCCACCGCCGCATTCATGCTGTCAGATATTTTCAACGGTCTTATGGCTTACCCCAACATAGCCGCGCTTATTATGCTCTCAGGTGAAGTTGCACACCAGACCGACATTTTCATCTCGTCTGTTATATCACCGCGCTCGCGTGGCGTGTTACATGGCAGCCGACGTTCACAGCCACCGGCAGACCGGCAATGTGTGTAGCGTACTGTTCAATGTTCACCGCAAGGCAGGTAATGCTGCCGCCAAACCCCTGCGGCCCTATACCCAGCTTGTTTATCTCTGTAAGCATTTCGCCCTCCAGATGCGCGTAACGCTCATCGCTGTTTCTATGCGATACATCGCGGCAAAGAGCCTTTTTTGCAAGGTATGCGCACATCTCAAAGTCGCCGCCAATGCCAACGCCAATAACCGTCGGCGGACAGGGATTCGACCCTGCCTGCGACACCGCTCCTACCACAAAATCAACAATATCTTTCTCTGTTGCCGCAGGCGTGAACATCTTCAGCTTTGACATATTCTCGCTGCCAAACCCCTTTGGCGCAACGGTTATCTCAACTTTGTCGCCGCTCACAAGCCGCGTGTGAATGACCGCAGGCGTGTTGTCGCCCGTGTTCACCCTCTCCAAAGGGTCGGACACCACCGAGCAGCGCAGCCGCCCTTCGGTGTAGCCCTGCGAAACGCCCTCATTTATCGCATCATACAGACCGCCGCCCACAAAGTGCACGTCCTGCCCGATGTCAATAAACACCACCGCCATGCCACAGTCCTGGCAAATGGGCAGCCGCTCCTCGGCCGCCGCCGCAAGGTTGTCCTGCATATCCTTGAAAACGCCCCTGCCCACGGGCGATCTCTCCTCAGCCGCGGCGCAGTTTATGCAGCTTTCCAGCGACTTCGGCAAATGCAAATTCGCATCAATGCACAGCCGCTTCACGGTCTTAGTAATTTCTTTAACGTCAATTTCTCTTATATTCATTTTATCACCATATTTCGTGCGTTTTTCTAATCTTGCTGCCGCTGAGGCGTTCAAACCTCCTGCGGTTTTCACACTTTCATTTCCCCGTGGAGCCAAACCCTCCCTCGCCTCTTTTCGTTTGAGAAAGCTCTTCACATTCTTCCACTTCGGGCGTGAGAATGGGTGTCACCACAAGCTGCGCTATCCTCTCGCCGCGCTTTATCGTCTGACACTCGCCCGATAAATTCACCAGCGGAACAATAATTTCGCCTCGATAGTCTGTATCGACCACGCCAACGCAGTTTGAAAGCGTAACACCGCGCTTCACCGCCAGCGACGAGCGCGCATATATCAGCAGCACGCACTGCGGCGCGCCCTCTATCTCGCAGGCAAGCCCCGTGTGAGCCGAAGCCCTTTCGTGCGCTGCTATCACCACATCTTCGCAGACCGTCAGGTCATAACCTGCGCTTTCCTTTGTTGCCCTGCGCGGCAGAATTGCGCTGTCGCACAGGCGTTTGAATTTCAGTTTCATATATTTTTACTCCTATTGTATGCCCCTGTAGTAAAGTCCTCTTGTTATATTCCCATCTAAGCTTAAAGCCTCGCCTGCAATATAAGCTTTGATCACCTGCTTTATACGGGCAGGCGGCTCTTCAAAAAATAAGAGATCCAGAAAATCAAGCGTATCAAAATCGCTCAGCTTATCTGCCAGCCACAGGGTATCGCTGTTTAATATCTCAACATATCCGTGCTCCTTGCGGCAGGCAATTTCAAACCTTCTGCCGGTGCGATCGGTGATGTGCCCCGTGCAGTTTTTGCACCCTGCGAACGCCTTGACGGGGCAGTTTGCCGTCAGCATCAGCGGCAGTTTGCCATAGGAAACGCACCCCAGCGGCAGCGGCGTTTGCAGCCGTGCCATCTGCGAGTGTGTCAGCTCCGGCGATGCCGTTATGTCGCGCGCGCCTATCTTTAGCAGCATTTTTGCCGCGCGTGAGTTTGTCACATTCAGCCCATAGCCGCCGTGTATTTGCAGTCCCTCACAGCACTGAAAATGCGCCAAGTTTGTGGCTAAAACGTGTTTCAGCCCACGCCTTTTGAGGCTTTCTACGCGCTGCGTTGTCTGCTCCTCATTAAAATCGAACCTCGGCAGGGCGGCGCACATTTTGTCCTCTATTTTGTCAAGTCTTTCAAACTGTGAAAGCGGCAGAATTACCATCTGCGCCATGTCGTAAATTTCGCCGTCAAGCTGATGTAGTGTATTTAAATGTACTCTTATTTCCTGCCTGTGCTTTTTACGTTTGACATCTTTCTGTACTTCATATTCGCCGCAGCTGTATATCGCAGTGTTCTTTTTCAGCCGCTGCGAATCAAGTTCATCGAGCGCCTCGCGCCGCAGTTTGTTCACAGCAGCCGCCGAAACAAACGCCGCACCGTCGCTTTCACACTCAAGCTTGCCGACCCCGTAAGCCGTGCCGCCAAGTTTTGCAAGGCACTTTTTTATCTCTTCCGCGCTTGTGGGTCTGCTGTCGGCTGCCTGCAAAATATCGCCCGAAGCTTCGGCGCAAATATCGCCGCTCTTCACCGAAAGAACGAGCTTTTCACCCACTGCTGCTCTTATCTTCATATCTACCGTGAAACGCTTGTAAGGTCTGCGGTAAAGCTCGTGGATCGCCGGCAGAGCCTCTTTTGTTTGCTGCGCATCTTCGCTAGTCCTCATTCCGAACATTTCTCTGCCCGTCTTTGAGAAAAGATAACCGCTTGTAAATCCGCCGCGGGAAAACACATTTTTCAGCAATTCTTCGTCATATTCTTTGCCTTCAAGCGCCTGCCTGCACGAGTGCACCGCCGCCGCAACATATTCGGGGCGTTTCATTCTGCCCTCAATTTTCAGCGATGCCACACCGCGCAGCTTGTCAAGTGCGCCAAAATACGAC
>CANRPG010000189.1 GCA_947632425.1 uncultured Clostridia bacterium
TGCACGGCCCACCCTCCAGATCAAGCATATAGTGGTAGAATGTTATCGGCTTGCCCTGCTTTTCGCGCCTTAGCATTTCAAAGGCAAGCTTTTCATATTGCTCGCACAAAACAGGGAAGTCCTCCTCGGTCAGCGCATACGGCTCATTCGGCGCGCAGACCACCGGTTCCATTGAAAGCTCGGTAAAGCCAAGATCTGCCATATGCAGAATATCCTGCGTAAAATCGGTGTTTTCATGCGTGAACGTGCCGCGCATATAGTAGCCTTTGCCGCCGCGGCGCTTTACAAGCTCTTTGAATTTGGGCACGATAGTATCATAGCTGCCCTGACCCGAAACGGTCTTTCGCAGGCGGTCGTGAACCTCTTTTCTGCCGTCTAAAGAAAGCACGACGTTGTGCATCTCTCTGTTGCAGAAGTCAATAACTTCGTCATTTATCAGCATACCGTTGGTAGTAAGCGTAAAGCGGAAACGCTTGTTATGCGTTTTCTCAAGCTCTCTGCCGTACTCTACTATGCCTTTCACAACGTCAAAGTCAATAAGCGGTTCGCCGCCGAAGAAGTCTACCTCTAAATTTACTCGTTTGCCCGAATTTTCAACAAGAAAATCAAGCGCCCTCTTGCCCGTTTCAAGGCTCATCAGCGCGCGTTCGCCGTGATATTTGCCCTGGCTTGCAAAGCAGTACTTACAGGTAAGGTTGCAGGTGTGCGCAACGTTGAGGCACAGCGCCTTTACCTCGGTGTGCCTGTTTTTGAAATCAAAAGCCTTGTCGGCGTACTCATCGGGCGCAAAAAGCTGTCCGTCCTCTTTCAGCTTGTCAATATCCGAGATCGCATCGAGAATATCCTGACGGGAAATGTCGGGATATTTTTTCGCCATAGCGCCCACTATCTGCTCTGTATCGCTGTTTTCATACATAGCTATCATGTCATACACAAGGTCGTCAACGCAGTGTATGCTGCCGCTGTATGTATCTAAAACTATGTTGTATCCGCCCAGTTTATACTGATGTATCATAATTTCATCTCCATAAAAACAAAGCCGCTTACGCACAAAACGGTAAACGGCAATTGTACTTTTTCAGAAATATCAGTCTTTCTTACCGCACTTCTCGCACTGCTGGTTTGCAACGCCGCACGAGGTCTTGCAGGCTGACTGGCAGGAAGTCTGGCACTCGCCGCAGCCGCCGTTCTTAACGCTTTCCTTGATATTTCTTGTTTTTACTGTAACTATTCTTTTCATAAGTCAAAAACTCCTTAACAAAAATATTGTCAAAACTATTATAACGCATTTTGTGCCGTTTGTCAAGCCGCTTTTTTGCCGCCGGCAGATATTCTTCTGTATGCCATTAAAGCCGCAGGCAGCAGCACGAACAGCAGCGGCAGATCAGCCGCAAGTTCTATAACATTTTTCGCGGTGCGTGCTATAATAGCTTCTGTGTAGGCTTGCTTGGGTATAAAGCCGTAATGCATATTAAGCTTGGTATTTATAAGCAGGTTTATGAATATAACGTCTATAAGCCTTGCTATGACTGCTCTTACATACAGCGTAATGTCGTACTCTTTTCCGCTTTTGTTGTTTACCAGTTTAAGCGAATGTTCGTCGTTTTTGTGGTATAGGCACACGCCGTATATAAGCCCCTGCAAGCCTGCCACAAGCACATATATCGGGAAAAATCCCTGCGACTGGTTAGAAGCAATAAACCCTACCACATCGCAGGCAAGCCCTGCCATACAGCCCACGGTAGGGCCAAACAGCATACCTATCATAGCCACGGCGAGAAACGCGAAATTTATCTTTACGACCTGCAAGTTTATCGAGAACATCTCCAGCAGCATTGACAGCGCAATAAGTATTCCCGTGAGGGTCAGACAGCGCACGCTTTTAAGCTCCAGCGCCGATTTTTTGAACATAGAAAAAAAGCTCATCTTAAATTACCTCCTTAATTTACGCAAGCTTGGCTTTTTGCGTAATCGGAGCGATGGGCTTTCCGGTTACACAATCAGCGGGATGCAAAAGTCAAACCGCAAGGCATTTCCTTTTCGTTCAGGCAACAACTCCCCGTCTGCCTGACACTTTACGCTTGACTTTCTACTCTGTTGTGGTATTCACTTTTGGTTTTTTATTGCGCTTACGCGCAGCCTGCGGAGCTGTGCAACACTCCACATTACGCAAAACTTTAAGTTCTTGTCAAGAAACTAAAAGTTTTCGGTCAAGCCTTTTTCAAAAGGCTTGTCAGGTCGAGGGGCGAGCCCCTCGTCGCCGTCCGTAGACGGCGAAATCCCCATACGGCAGGCGCTCCGCAAAGGGTGAATTTCAAAATAGTCCTGTGGACTATTTTGAAAGAGGGAACGCCCTGCAAGAGAGGGCGTTCCCTTGCTGTAGCGCAACGCTCTCTTTCCGCGTTCCATTATGGAACGCTATACAATGTGAAAAATTCATAGCAAGTAAAATGCGCAAACGTGTTGATATACTCAAATTGAGAAGATAACCGAAGTACAGGGGGGCATTTAACGCGCTCCTGCGCTGCGCGTAAGCGCAAATTACCACGATCTATCGCTAAAGTTTTGCAGCTTAAAACGCCGTATTATACAGTATATCGTAACGCTTCTTCGGGAATTCCTTCGTCATTGAAAGCGCTTCCTGAATGTCAACGTCATATATCTTGCCGTCTTTCAGACCCACTATCCTGTTGGTCTTGTCGTCAGCCAGCAACTCAACCGCATAATAGCCCATTTCTGTAGCTATTACTCTGTCTCTCAAAGTTGGCGAGCCGCCCCTCTGAATGTGACCAAGAATAGTCACTCTCGATTCTATCTGCGTCTTTTCCTGTATCTCTCTCGCGATAACGTCCGAGCTGCCTATGCCTTCTGCAACAACTATAATGAAGTGCGTTTTGCCGTGCTCTCTGGTAGCAAGCATACTCTTTGCTATCTCGTCAAGATCATAATTTTCTTCAAGAACCAGACAAGCCTCAGCGCCAACGGCGATACCAACGTTAAGAGCTATGTAACCCGCTCTTCTGCCCATAACCTCAACTACCGAGCATCTGTCATGAGAAGCCGCGGTATCTCTCAGCTTGTCTATCATTTCCATAGCGGTGTTCATTGCCGTATCATAGCCTATGGTGTACTCTGTGCAGGCTATGTCGTTGTCTATAGTACCCGGTATGCCTATGCACTTTATGCCGTGCCTTGAAAGGTCGGCAGCGCCCCTGAACGAACCGTCACCGCCTATAACAACTATGCCGTCCATACCCAGCTTGTTGCACTGCTCAGCGCCCTTTGCGATGCCCTCTTCCGTTCTGAACTCGGGGCATCTTGCGGTGCGAAGTATAGTGCCGCCGCGCTGGATTATACCCGAAACGTCTCTTGCGCCCATTTCAAATATATCGCCGTTGATAAGACCATTATAGCCCCTGCGGATACCATACACCTTTATGCCTTTGTTAAGAGCAAATCTTGTTACCGCTCTGACTGCGGCATTCATGCCCGGCGCATCTCCGCCGCTGGTAAGAACTCCTATTGCCTTTGCCATAGTAT
>CANRPG010000190.1 GCA_947632425.1 uncultured Clostridia bacterium
TACAGGTTTTTCTGCCTGCAATCGCATTACCGCAAGTCGCTCGTGTTCAGCTATGAAAACCTTGACAACGCAAAGGCGGCGTATGACAAGCTTGTTTCAAGGGCGGCGCAGCTTATCTTAGAAAAAGATACTCAGCCTGTAGATGAAAATGCTTTCGAGGCTCTTAAAAAGCCTTTTACTGATGCCATGAGCGACGATATAAATACTTCAAACGCCATAACCGCGCTTTATGATGTTTTCAAAGCCGATACCAACACCGCTACAAAGCTTGCGGTGATCGAAGACTTTGACAAGGTGCTCTCTATTGGTATAATTGACAGGGCAAACAAGCTTATCGCAGACAAAGCTCAGGAAGATATACCGCCCGAAGTAATGGCGCTTGTAGAGCAGCGCAAGGCGGCAAGAGCGGCTAAAGATTTTGCACTTGCAGATAAGCTTCGCGATGAGATATCACAAATGGGCTATATAGTTGAGGAGAGCCGTCAGGGCACGCGCATTTCAAAAAAGCAGTAATACTTGTTTACGGAAAGGAAGTATAAAACATGGCTATGAATCAGCTTCAAAGGCATAAAGCGCAAAAAAATGCCAGAACCATTTTCAAAGTTTCCATGACAATGGTGGTACTGATATTGATAATGATGCTGTCATATTCCTGTATAAACACTGATAATCAGCTTCTTAAAGAGGCAAAAGAGATAGATTTCATACAGTACACCGTGCCCGAGGACAGCGCAAAGGTAGTTGTTTTTGAAACAACTTTCGGCACGATAAAAGCTGTTATGTTTGAGGATGAAGCGCCGAACTTCTGCAAGTATTTTGAAAAGCTCGTAAACGACGGATATTATAACGACACATATTTTTTCAATATTGAAGATGAGCAGCACGCCTACGCATTTGGCGGCGCAAAAGCTGCTGACGGCACAGATACCGACGATACCGATAAAGAAATGCTGGAGCCCGAAAAGACCTATGACCTTTGGCCTTTCAGGGGCGCGCTGTGTACCTACGGCAGAGAAAAAGGCGTTTTCAATAAGCGCAACACCACAGGCAGCAGGCTGCTTTTTGTAAATTCTATAGATTTTACCGACGATGTTGTCAGCGAGCTGAAAGACCTCGATGCCGATGAAGCTCTTGTAGATTATTTTATAGATAGGGGAGGCGTGCCGAATTTTGCACAGCAGTTCACTATTTTTGCGCAGGTCTATGAGGGAATTGACATAGTTGAGAAAATAGCTTCCGCAGAAGTTGACGAGAACCAAAAGCCAACTTCCGAGATAAAGATAATTTCTGCAAAAATGTCTACCTACGGCGAAAACAAGGCAGAGAACGAGCAGGAGGCATTTCCCGAAAGCTTTAAGCAGGAAGGTGAAACATCGGAAGCCAACGATAGTTTGGTAGAATGACAGTGTAAATTTTACAAAGCGAAAATGTTTTAAAAATTGCTTGACAATTGAATTTAACTGTGGTATAATCAAATGTGTTCTGATGAATGATCATGGGGTTATAGCTCAGTTGGTAGAGCGGTTGCTTCGCATGTAACAGGTCAGGGGTTCGATTCCCCTTAGCTCCACCACACTTTGACCGCTTTCAGCGGTCAAAGTGCCGAAAAAGACCCTAAAGGGTCTTTTTCCCACACCTTTTAAAGTTAGTAGTGCTGAAGAATTACTTTGCCGACAATGGGTCGGCAATTTTGCTTTCTGAAAGTCTGAAGCCTTTCAGAAAACCAAACCGTAATTCTTGCCGCTTTTACTAACAAGGCGTGGCTTTTGCCTGACCCATACGAGTCTTTTTCTTGCCTCTTGCCTCTTAGTAAAACGAACAAAGAAATGGTTTTGCAGTAAACCCGAAAAACCATTTCTAACCTCTAACCTCTTACATCTAACTTCTAAACGAATATTACCCTGCCTGTCAGCATATTCTTGAATAGAATATGTCAAGGAGGGCGCTTTCATGTGTAAACAAAACGAAGAAAACGACATCACCGCGCGTGAATTTATACTTCTCGGCGCAATGATTATAATAATGATATTGTCAATAGTGGGGCTTCTGAATGCCTTGACCGACATTGCCCAGAGCGACCTGTGGGAAATGCTCACGCTTGACGAAATAGCCGAGGCTTTCACAAAACTGCTGGGTAAACTCGCGTGCTGAGGTTTGCCTTAAAGGGCTGCAATATTTCGCTGTCTTTCAGCTTTTTTGCTATCATAGCATTAGCCGCCGCTTCAGATGCCAAAGCCGTCGCAGTGTCGCTGCTTTGCTGCATCATGCACGAAACAGGTCACCTTGCCGCTATGGCATACTATGGCGCAAAAGTGAACGAAATATGTTTCTACGGCGGCGGTATAAAGATTATGGCAAATCCCAGCTTTCTAGGTACAAAACAGCAAGCGGCAGTGCTTCTGGCAGGGTGCGCCGTAAATGCCGCTGCGTATTTTGCTTGCGCAGCCGCAGGAGCGACGGGTACTATGTTTGCCACAGCGAATCTCATTCTGTGCGTTTTTAATCTTTTGCCGTTTAAAAAGCTTGACGGCGGCAGGCTCACAGAACTTCTGGCAGGGCAGTCTCACGGCGTTTATACCGCTGTAATAGCTTTAAGAATAGTCACACTTGTGATAATGTCATTGCTGCTTTTAAAAGCCTTTGTAATGGGTGCAGTAAGCTTTACACTTGTCGCCGCAGCGCTGTATATAGTCGCTTCAGAGGCTCTTTGTATGTAAATCACGCTGCAATTTGTGCATATTTGCCAAAATGTTATCATAATTTTTTTGCAAAAATGTTCTTTTGGGTATTGCAAAAAACATTCGTTTGTGATATAATATTAAGGCATTTGAATATCCGTCGCCTGTGCGACGAGAGTTAGTGCCTGCCGAAAGGCTGACATTAAAGCGGACAGTCCTCTGGCTTTATCGGTCTTTGCTTGACGCCGATATGACAAAAAGCGAATGAATGTCTGAAAACAATAGGAGGTATTTAAAGTGGACGCTTTAAAACTTATTTCAAATTCAAGCCTTAAAGAAAATGCTCCCGTTATTAACGTAGGTGATACCGTAAAGGTGCACGTTAATATCAAGGAGGGCGACAAGTCAAGAATACAGGTGTTTGAGGGTACTGTAATTGCCAAGAAGCACGGCGGCATAAACGAAACGTTTACAGTCCGCAGAGTAGCTCACGGCTGTGGTATCGAGAGAGTATTCCCCGTGCATTCGCCTGTCGTTGAGAAGGTCGAGATCGTTCGTTCAGGTAAAGTACGCCGCGCTAAGCTGTACTATATCAGAAAGAGAGTCGGCAAAGCCGCTAAAGTTAAAGAAGCGATCAAGTGATCAAAGAATGAGCAGCCCGAGGGCTGTTCTTTTTTTATGCAAAATTTGCCCAAAAGCCTTGAAAACAGCGAGCGTTTCTGTTATAATATAATCATAAATGATTATATTATAATCTTATGTCCTCGTCGATACGCAGACCAAAGGGTCTGCTCCCGACGTATCGGACAATTATAACATAACGCTTTCGCT
>CANRPG010000191.1 GCA_947632425.1 uncultured Clostridia bacterium
GCTGATTATCAGTTCATTGAGATAATGGGCTGCCCGGGCGGATGCGTAAACGGCGGTGGTCAGCCGCAGCAGCCGGGTTATATCAGAAACACTGTTGACATAAGAGCCAAGAGAGCTAAGGTGCTTTACGATCTGGACGCAAGTATGCCGATAAGAAAATCTCACGAGAACCCTGCTATAAAGCAGGTATATGCTGAGTATTTCGGCAAGCCGGGCTCTGAAAAGGCACATCACGTTCTGCATACTTCATACGTTAAGAGAGGTATGTGACGGCTTAAAGTCAGTTACAGAAATGTAAAAATTCAGTAATATTAAAAGTCCTTTCATGGTAAGTGAAAGGACTTTTTGTAACAATTATTACAAAGCCGTAACGTTTTTTGTGCAATGTAGCCAAATACGGCGGTGAAATATATTATAAAAATAATGTTGACTTTTGCGCCTGCAAAGTGTTATAATGACAACAGGATAGAGATAGACTGTATCTATATCATCTTTATCCGAAAAATTAAAAGGAGGAATAATGATGAAAAAGAAACTTGCGATACTCGCCGCCATGATGATGGCTGCAACAATGTTTGCTTCCTGCGGCGATGATTCGTCATCAAAGGCAACCGAAACCACTACAGCACCGGCAGAATCTGCCGCCGATACAAGTTCAGAAGCAGAGACCACTACCGCTCCCGAGGAGAGCAAACCCGAGGAGACCACTGCCGAGGTAACCGAGGCTGCAAAGGTAACACTGCCCGCACCCGTTGAGCTTCCCGAAAACGCTTACGGCATAGCAGGCATATCCTTCCAGGTAAGAGACTCATGGGAGCACAGAAACGCTGTTGGAGAGCTTTTGCTCAACGAATCCAGCAACAAGTCTTTTGCTGCTACCTGCAATGATGTTTACATTACCGGAAACGGCGACTATGAAGTAAGCCTTGAGGGCTGGTGGTGCGACTTTGACGAGGCTCTGCTGGGCTGGGTAGGTCTTGACACCACGATACCCGTTGAGGTGACAGACGGCGTTGCTACGTTCAAGGATTACCCCGATGCGAAGATAACTCTTACAGAGTATCAGCAGGACGGCAAGACATTCGATCTTTCCGACTCCACGGTAGGCATGGAGGATAACGGTACGGACAACCACGGCGGTACTATTAAAGTAGTAAACAGCTGGGCAGGCGAGCAGATAGACCAGAGAGGTATTGACGAATATCAGTGCCTGACATGGCAGTCTACCGACCCTGTAGTTATCAAGTTTACCGTTTCGGGTCTGCCGACCGACAAGGCCGCCGACGAAGATGTATCTATCAAGTTTGAATCTCCTGCGGGCGAGCTTGAGGCAGCAGAATAACAAGGGCTTTCATATTCTTGCAATACGGCATTGGTAAAAATCGGTCATGTGGTAACGTTTACTTGTGCATAATACATGAAAAAAGGCTGATTTTTAATGAAAATTCGCTGCGATTATCACGTTGACTTTTGATTTTTCAGATGTTATAATTAGCATAGAATAATTTTATTCGTATGGATAATATCTATTTATGGAGGTAATTGAAATGAAAAAGAAACTTGCAATACTCGTTTCTATGATGATGGCTGCTACTATGTTTGCAGCTTGCGGCGACGATTCTTCTTCATCTGCTGCACCTGCGGCTGATGACACCTCTTCTGTTGCGGAGACCACTACTGCTCCCGAAGAGAGCAAGCCCGAAGAGACCACCGCTGAGGAAACTTCTGCTGCTGACAGCGCTACAGATGAAAGCGGCGCTACAGACGAAAGCAGCACTACAGATGAAAGCGGCGAGCCTGCGGCTGTTGAGTACAACGGCTCAGCTAACACTGACGGCGAGATGCCTGCTGACTTCCAGTCACCTAACTTCGTTATTGACGATGAGGGCAATGTTGAAAACTTCTTCAACCTTAAGCACTTTGATAAGTACAAGGACACCGGTTGCTCTGTAACTATCAAGTATACGTTTGAGAAAGAAATGGACATGACTACTCTTGAAGAGAAGTACTATGATTATTATCTGCTCTCTGTAGGTTATGCAAACGGCTGGACACCTATATATCCTTCTGCTCCCGAGGGAACTCCTTATATCACCGGTATCCCTGAAGAACTCGATGCAAGAGTTAAAAAGGGCGGCGATTTGAAAGAAGACTTCACCGGTGCATACTTCATGCAGTCTGACGGATACATAGTATTCTGCCAGGATGCTGACGGCAACTGGAGCAGCGACAGCGTTACATTCAACATCACTCCCGAGGGCGTACAGTCTATATATGATAACATTGCTACCAACGATGACGGCTCTCAGTGGGGCGGTCTGATCTTCCAGACTCACGGTATCAATGTATCAAGCGTTACACTTGGCGACCCTATTGAGGAAACTGCCGCTGAATAATTACACAAGCAAGCATTTAACAAATGTTTAGCATAATTGAATGATGATGGGATACCCTGATGTTCATACCGAGCATCAGGGTATTTTTCTGATTTTTCTTTTCGCGCTTGCAATTTTTTTGTATATGTGGTACAATAACATTATATTATTTAGAACAGCAGGTGTTTTGTATGGATACATTCAAAGAATATATGGTGACAAGGAGGCAGGACGGCAAGGACAGATTTCAGGTCTTCGGGCTGACATTTCTGTGCTGTTTTGCGCTTATGCTTGCAATAACGTTTTTTCAGATAATTGCGCCGTTTATAGGGTTTGTTATATTCGGGCTTATGGCGGCGTTTTACGGGGTGTATATCTTTGCCGCATATAAAAAGATAGAGTATGAATACATTTTTACAAACGGCGATATGGACGTTGACAAGATAATGGGTCAGCGCAAAAGAAAACGCCTTATAACCGTGGATATTACAGGAATAATGCAGTTTGGCAAGGTTACAGAGCAAAAGCGCGCAGAGATATTTTCGTCGGAGTGCACGGTGGTAGATGCTACCGACAATATGCAGTCAGACGAGGACTATTACTTGCAGTGCAAGCACAAAACGCTGGGGCTGTGCTATGTGGTGTTCACGCCGAGCGAGCAGTTTGTTGAAGAGCTTAAACCGTATTTTCCGAGAGAACTTAAAAACAAACAGCTATGATTAGGGTAGGTACCGATATTGTCGAGATAGACAGGATAAAGAAAAGCGCGCAGAGGCAAAGTTTTGTTCAGCGCGTTTATTCGCCGCAGGAGCGAGAAATGTTTGAGGGGAGAAGTTTTCCTTACCCTTCGATGGCTGGCAACTGGGCGGCAAAAGAGGCGTTTTCAAAGGCTTTGGGCACGGGCGTGCGAGATTTTAAGCTTGCAGAGGTAGAAATTCTTCGCGATGATATGGGTGCGCCGTATATAAAGCTTTCGGGAAATGCCGAAAATATAGCTCAGAAAATGGGGCTGGAGTTTGCGGTATCTATATCTCACAGCGAAAACTATGCCACAG
>CANRPG010000192.1 GCA_947632425.1 uncultured Clostridia bacterium
CGCAAGCGACCGCAGGCGACGAGGGTTTCACCCTCGACCTGACAAGCCTTTTGAAAAAGGCTTGACCGAAAACTTTTATTTTCTTGACAAGATTTAATACATTTACATTAAATTCCTCGTGCCGAACCGCCGGGTGTGCTGCGAGACCTTTTCGCGCAGGTCGCTGAGCTCCTCCTCGCACCGCTCAAACACGACTGCCGACAGCGGCGGTATTGACACGTGGCTGCTCATCATCGGGAACTCGTGCGATCTGCCGCTCTCCGACAGCCTTACAAAGTACATTCCCCCCGGCAGGTCGACCCACTTTGCCTCGCGGTAGGGGTTGAACGCGACGGCGAAACAGTCGCTCTCGTCCTGAAGCTTCATAAGTATCACGCCGATGTCCTCGGTATCAAGAAAATGCAGCTTTTCGCGAATCTCGTCAGCGGTGCGCAGCCTGAAAAGCGGCGATGTTCTGCGCAGGCGCACAAGCTCTCTATAGTACCTGAAAACTTCAGTATTTTCGATCTTTCTATGCCATTTTATGCTGTTTGTGAAGTCGGGCGAATTATAGCTGTTATCCTCAAAAAATTCGTGCGTTTCAAGGTCGCTGCCATGCACCTTTTTTGGCTTGCTGCGCAGAAAATCCTCGCCGAGGTGCAAAAACGGCACGCCCTGCGCTAGTATCACCAAAGCGGCTGACAGCCTGTCGGCGGAGATCTTTTCTTCGTCTGTAAAATCACCGCATGAGATGATTATTTTATCCCACATCGTCCAGTTGTCGTGCGCCTCGCAATAGTTTATGCTCTGATATGGCTGCTGCGCCCATGCCGCTTCATCGTTGCCCGAAATATCGGGGTGCGGCACCGACCCTGCGAGACCGCGCTTAACAATATTCGTAAAATCAATATTACCGCCGACATATCCTCTGCGGTACACATCGAAAGTTGCGCCTTTTATGGCATCTCTGTAATCATCATTGAACAGCCCCACCTGCGGAAAAGCGGCGTTGTTCCACTTATAGCAAAGCCTGCTGCTCTCCAGAGCGCACTCGCCGCCCGACCAGCCCTCGCCGTACATCATCACATAGGGAGAGAGCTTGTCCAGCTCGGAGCGAATCTCATTTATAGTATCGCAGTCAAGCACCGCCATAAGGTCAAAGCGAAAGCCGTCTATTTTATACTCGTTAGCCCAGAATTTGACCGAATCTACTATATATCTGCGAACCATTGCCCTCTCGGAGGCTATCTCGCTGCCCACCCCCGAGCCGTTTGAATAGCCTTCCTCTCTCATACGGTAAAAGTAGCCGGGGAAAGTTAAATCAAACCACGAAGTTTCGGTAAGGTAGGTATGGTTATACACCACGTCCATAATTACGCCTATGCCGTTTTTGTGAAGCTCCATGATAAGCGTTTTCAGTTCGAATATCCGCGCTGAAGGCGATTCGGCGTCGGTAGAATACGAACCCTCGGGGCAGTTATAGTTTTTGGGATCATACCCCCAGTTGAACTGCTGCTCCCACGGTTTAGCCTCGTCTACCGTTGCATAGTCGTATATCGGCAAAAGCTGAACGTGCGTTACGCCAAGCTCTTTCAGGTGTGCAAGACCTACCGTTGTGCCTTTGCCTATATACAGCCCGTCCTCTGCCATTCCCAGAAACTTGCCGCGGTAGCGAACCTTTACGCCGCTGCTCTCATCTATAGAAAAATCGCGTATATGGCACTCGTAAATGACGGCATCGCAGGGGTTTTCTAAAACGGGTCGGGGCACTGTATCCCAGCCGAATGGGTCTGTCTTTTTAAGGTCGACCACCGCACTTCTGTCACCGTTCACGCCGCAGGCTACAGCATAAATATCTGCGGTGCTTTTTAAGTATCTGTACTCAAATTCAAACACGTACACATAGAAAAAGCCCTCTAGGTTTCGCAGTATCTCCACCTGCCAACAGCCTGTCCAGTGGCGTTCCATAGGCAGAGTTTCAATGGTGTTGCTGCCCGTACCATCGGCGTAAATACGTATATACGCGCCCGTTGCAAGCGGCGACCAAGCGCGGAAGATAGTTTTATTGCCGTCTATCTCAACGCCGAGAGGCCCGCCGTAATAATTTTCTCTGTCAACTCTTTCAAAGTCCGTTTCAGAAAACATAGGTAAAATAGTTCCTTTCAAATCAGAATATCAGCACCGCCAGAAGTGCGGCATTTATGATGATCTGCAATATCGCAAGCCTGAACACCACCTGCGGCGCAGACCATTTTTTGTTCTTTTTGAGATGGTCGTGTATCGGCGTGGTGATGTTTTTCATAAAACCTTTCATGTGCAGAAATTTTATGCATGATATTTTCAGAAGCGGCGCGCCGCCGTCTATTACCAGCATCGCGCAAACGGGTAAAAACAGTATTGGCGAGCCCGTTTTCATCATCGCTACCGCCAGCAGAACGCCCAGCGCGCGCGAACCTGCATCGCCCATGAGCAGCCTGCTGGGGTTGGCGTTGTACCAAAGATACGCAAGCAGGCAAAGTATCATAACGGCGAGCATCATCGTAAAATCGCGGTCGGGCGAGAGGGTGTGAACAAGCACTGCCGCCGTGCCTATCGATATTATGCTGAGGCTGCCGCACAGACCGTCAACGCCGTCAGAGCAGTTGGTGACGTTTATGCTGCCCCACACAAGCGCCGCGCCGAGAATGACATACAGCCACTGGGGGAGCGTGAAGGTTTTGTCCAAAAGCGCAATGCGCAGGTCGCTGCCGTTGAAGTAGCAATAGGTGTACGCCGCACCGACTGCTATAACGAGGTCGAGAAGCCCTTTCTTCACCCTGCCCCACGGCACTTTTGCGCCGTCGTCAAAAAAGCCGGAGAACATGGAGACGTAAATTGCGCACAGATAGATTATGCGCTCGATGTTCATCGGCACAAACAGGGCGCACACGAGCGTAAACACGCTGATGAAGATTATGCCGCCGCCCGTGGGTTTGCCGGCCGACTGCATACCGTCCGCGACGTCAGCTTTGCCGTGGTCTTTGGGCAGTATCACCCTGCCGAGTTTCAGCGCGCAAAACGCCGCCGCAAAGGGCAGCACCGCAAACAGCAGCAGAAATATTTTTTGGCTTACGTCGTTGTTGTTAAGTAGCTCAAAGAGCATAATTATCCTCCTAGATGTTGTTTGTAATTGCGCTGGGGCGCGTTTGCCGCTCCACAACGCGCAAAAGTTGCAAGTCTTGTCAAGAAACTAAAAGTTTTCGATTGACCCTTTTCCAAAAGGGTCGCGGGGGTACGGGGGCAGCGCCCCCGAAAACACAGCGTGCGCTCCGAAAAAGGTGAATTTCAAAATAGTCCGGTGGACTATTTTGAAATGAGGACAGCGGTCGCTAGCGACCGCGGGAAGAA
>CANRPG010000193.1 GCA_947632425.1 uncultured Clostridia bacterium
TTTCACAACTACTTTTTCCCGTTCGTTGAAGGATTTGTGAACGTTGAGGCGAACAATATTGACGACTTAAAAGCAAAGCTTGACGACACAGTCTGCGCTGTTATGCTGGAATTTGTTCAGGGCGAGGGCGGCGTTATAGCCCTTGATAAAGAGTTTGTAGACGCCGTATTCAGCCTTTGCAAGGAAAAAGATGTGCTTGTGATAGCCGACGAGGTGCAGACTGGCGTTGGAAGAACGGGTAAATTTCTGGCAAGTGAAAACTTCGGCGTAAAGCCCAATATAACCACCCTCGCAAAGGGTATAGCGGGCGGTCTGCCCATGGGCTGCTGCCTTGCAGATGAAACTTGCTGCGACGTTCTGGGTAAAAGCACTCACGGCTCTACCTTTGGCGGCAACCCCGTTTGCTGTGCAGGCGCTGTGGCAGTTCTTGAAAGACTTACAGAGGACGGCTTTATGCAAAGCGTTTGCGAAAAGGCAGAGTATCTGCGAGAAAAACTTATGGAGCTTGACGGGGTAGAGAGCCTTTCGGGAATAGGTCTTATGATAGGCATTACCCTTAAAGACAAAACTGCCGCGGACGTGTGCAAAGCGTGTTTTGAAAACGGTCTTTTAGCGCTTACGGCAAAGGAAAAGCTGCGGCTTCTCCCTCCGCTGACTATAACCAAAGCGGAGATAGACAAGGGCATTGAAATACTTGACAAAGTACTAAATAATAATACATAATATATTACGGAGGTAACAACATGGAACATTTGCTTAAACTGCTGGATCTTGACAAGGAGGAGATCATAGATATACTCAACCTTGCAGATCAGCTGAAGTATGAAAACAAAAACGGTATAGAGCACAAGATACTTAAAGGCAAAACGCTCGGCATGATATTCCAGAAGTCCTCAACAAGGACGAGGGTATCGTTTGAAACGGGTATGTATCAGCTGGGCGGTCAGGCGCTTTTCCTCTCCAACCGCGATTTGCAGATAGGCAGGGGAGAGCCCGTTCAGGACACCGCGCGCGTGCTTTCAAGGTATCTTGACGGCATAATGATAAGGACATTTGCACAAAAAGAGGTAGAAGATCTCGCGCAGTTTGGCAGCATACCTATTATAAACGGACTGACAGACTTTTGCCACCCGTGTCAGGTGCTTGCCGACCTTATGACGATAAGGGAATATAAGGGAACGTTTGACGGGCTGAAACTGTGCTTTATCGGCGATGGCAACAATATGGCAAACTCGCTGATAGTCGGCTGCCTTAAAGTCGGCATGAGTATATCGGTTGCCTGCCCCAAGGGTTACGAGCCGGATGCTCAGGTGCTTGAATTTGCAAAGGAATACGGCGACAAGTTCACACTTACCACTTCTCCTGCCGAGGCTGCCAAAGATGCAGACGTTGTTTATACCGATGTGTGGGCATCTATGGGTGAGGAGAGCGAGGCAGAGGAGCGCAAAAAGGTGTTCGCAGGCTATCAGGTCAATGACGAGATAATGTCTGTTACGAAGAAAGATGCAATGGTTCAGCACTGCCTGCCTGCCCACCGCGAAGAAGAAATAACCGCCAAGGTGTTCGAGGCTCACGCTGACGAGATATTTGACGAGGCTGAGAACCGCCTGCACGCCCAAAAGGCTGTTATGGTAAGGCTCATGGCTGATAAATAGTACGAAAATACGCCAAAAGTAAAAATTCTAAAAATTTTTTCAAAAAACTATTGCTTTTTGAAAACAAGTGTGGTATAATATATACGTAAATGAAATTTACATAACCCGTTTAGGTTCTTTATGAAAGGAGAATACTTTATGGCGGATTACGCGTATATTATCCTGTGGGCGGCAGCATTTGTGTTTTTCCTCGTGTTTGAGGCAGTAACGGTGCAGCTGGTGTCGGTATGGCTGGCTTTAGGCTCGCTGTTATCGCTTATAGTGGCGATCTTTTTCCCCGAAGTGCCGCTGTGGGTACAACTGCTGATATTCCTTGTGGCATCGGTGGTCTCGCTTTTGGCGACAAGACCTGCTATCAAAAAGTTGGTCAAATCAAAACCCGAAACGAACGCCCAGCTGGACGTCGGCAAAACTGTGGTAGTTACAGAAACTATCAACAACGAACTTTCTCAGGGCAGAGCCAAGCTGAACGGCTCTTACTGGACGGCGCTTTCTGTGAACGGTGATATCATCGAAGAGGGCGCTACGGCAAAAATAGTCAGCATAGACGGCTCAAAGCTGATAGTTGAAAGAATAGGCTAAGGAGGAATTTTTATGCCCGATAATTTTGGTGTTATCGTACTTATTGCGATAGCGATAATAGCAGTGATATATCTTATCACAAGAATAAAAATAGTTCCGCAGGCGTATGTATATATAATTGAACGCCTCGGTACATTCAGCTCGGCAAAGGGTACGGGCGTTGTGTTCCTGTTGCCTTTTGTAGACAGAATAGCGCAGAAAGTCTCTATAAAAGAGCGTGTTGTAGATTTCAGACCGCAGTCGGTCATCACCAAAGATAACGTTTCAATGCAGATAGATACCGTTGTGTTCTTCCAGGTAACCAACGCAAAGCAATATACCTACGGCGTTGAAAGACCTATGTCTGCTATTGAGAACCTTACCGCTACCACTTTGCGTAACATCATAGGCGGTATGGAGCTTGACGCAACACTTACCTCGCGCGATAACATAAACACGACCATTACTTCAATACTTGACGAAGCTACCGACAGATGGGGCATAAAGGTGCTTAAAGTTGAGCTGAAAAACATTCTTCCTCCGAGAGAGATACAGGATGCTATGGAACGCCAGATGAAGGCTGAACGTGAACGCCGTGAGAAGATACTTCAGGCGGAAGGTGAAAAGAAGTCTCAGATACTTGTTGCGGAAGGTGAGAAGGAGTCTAAGATACTCCGCGCCGAGGCCGACAAGCAGGCTGCGATACTCAGGGCGGAAGCCGAGAAGCAGGCGCTGATACTCAACGCAGATGCCGTTCGCGAGAAGAAAAGGCTTGAAGCAGAAGGTGAAGCGCAGGCTATCGAGCTTGTTCAGAAAGCGCTCGCCGATGCTATCGTTAAGTTGAATGAAGCTAATCCTAATGATCAGGTAATAGCCCTCAAGAGCCTCGAAGCGTTCCAGAAGGCCGCCGACGGCAAGGCTACAAAGATCATTATCCCCAGCGAGATACAGAGTTTTGCAGGTCTCGCGGCAAGCCTTAAAGGCGTGCTTTCGGACAGCGCCGAGGGTGCAGCTAAGGCAAAGTAAGCAAAGTAAAGTAATTTCGGGCGGTTTTCCGCCCAACGAGGTGTAACTCAGTTTGGTAGAGTGCTTGGTTTGGGACCAAGATGCCGCAGGTTCAAGTCCTGTCACCTCGACCA
>CANRPG010000194.1 GCA_947632425.1 uncultured Clostridia bacterium
AGCCGATAGTAACGGTCGCCAGCTTCATAGGCTTTTCAGAACAAAACGTCCTGCCGTAGCTTATGTATTCGCCTTTGCCTATCTCTTTGACCTGCGCCACCGTCGCTTTTAAAGACATCACAGGTCTGAGCTTTATCGGCACAGGCAGAGAGTAATTCGGCATAAGCCCGTAAAGTATTATTCCCAGCCGCGCAAAAGCAGAACCGCCGTCGTTGTGGTATATCCCACCTGCCGAGTTGAGATAATGCACGCAGGGAATGTTTATCCCCATTTGCGAAAGCTTTTCAGCCACCGCCTTTATCTTGCCTATCTGTCCTTTTGTGTATGAAATATCACTCTCATCATCGCTGTCAGCCACCGCAAAATGCGTGAACAGCCCCTCCGCACGTATGCCGCCGATGTTTGCTATCTGCGCCGCCGCCGCAGCCGTTTCTTCCACGCCCCCGTGTAAGCCTATCCTCGTCATGCCCGTGTCTATCGCTATGTGTACCCTTACTTCTCCGCCGCAAAGGTTTTCAGCCAGCTTTTTCGCGTATGAAAGCTCCGTCACCGCCTGAATTATGTCAAGGCTGCATAGCTCCTGCGCCTTTTCGGGCGGCGTGTAGCCGAGAATAAGTATGTCAGAGCGCGCCCCCATGTCACGCAGGCGTTTTGCCTCCTCGATGTTGGATACCGCAAGCTTTGTGACCCCCAGTTCCTTTTCCAGAAACGGCACTACCGCCCTGTCGCCGTGACCGTAGCAGTCCGCCTTGACAACGCACATTATCTCGCATCCTGCGGCATTTTTGTAGTTTCTGTAGTTTTCGGCAAGGCAGTCAAGATCTATCTCTGCCCACGCCCTTTTAAGATATTCCATTGTCTACTCTCCTTTGTTTGTATGAAAAAAATATCAATTATCTATTGAAAAAAACGCGCAGATGTGTTACTATAATATAGATGATAAATAAGTAAGGGCTGATAAATATAGTAACGCTGGATAACGATATATCAAAAACCTGCTGTTTTACAGGTCACAGACCCGAAAAAATATACGGCGGCATAGCCTTTTCAAGCCAGCCTATGAAACGACTTCTCAGCGTTGTCGCCCTGCATATTTCAGACCTTATAACACTGCGCGGCTACGATACCTTCATAACGGGTATGCAGCGCGGCGTAGATCTTTGGGCGGCGCAGCTGGTTCTCGATTTCAAAAAGCATTATCCCTATCTTAAACTCATATGCGCTATGCCCTACCGCGGTCACGGCGAAGATTTTGAAGGGCTCGATCTGTGGCATTTCAATACCGTTGTAGAAGCCGCTCATAAAATAGTCTATGTTTCAGACTACTATACCGACCGCTGTATGAGAAAGCGCAATATGTTCATGGTCGATCATTCGTCGTTCGTGCTGGGCGTTATGGAAAATAAACGCAGCGGCACGGGCATGACTATAAACTATGCCAGAAAGCGCGGCGTTGAATATCACGTTATAGATCTGAGATCCAACGCGCCTATGTTCTTTGCGTAATTACCCACTGTTTCTAGTTTACACCTATTTAAGATAATATTCAAGTACCCCAAAGCAAATTTATATATTTTATTATTTTATACAGATAAAAATTAAAGGAACGGAGAATACTATGTCTGCAAAAAAACAAAACTCGGGCGTTACAGTCGCCATAGTGTATGCCGTCGCGCTTGCCGTATTTCTGGTAGTGTTCGGCGTGGTAGGCTATCTCGCAATAAAAAACTTTGTACCCGGCGCTCAGGCCGAAGAGTCTCAGACCGAAGAAAGCGTTCAGACCACCTATTCCGAAGGCGACTCATCTACCATACTCTATACAGTGTCCAACAGCCAGAACAAACTGCTGTCGATAGTCATAACCAAGTTCATGCCGTCGACCCAGAAGATAGTTATAATACCCCTCTCCCCGTATACCAAATGCGGCGAAGATGTCCTGCAAGACGTGTATCTGCAATCGGGCATAGGCGCAATGACAGAGCAGGTCGGCACGCTTCTGAACATAAAAATAGATAAGTATATGACCATGTCCGACACCACATTTTCGGAAGTCATAAACCTTATGGGCAGCTCGATGATAACGCTGCTTGAGGACTTTGAAATGTACGATAAAGCCTCCGATAACTATATTCAGTATAAGCGCGACGATAAAATTTCCGTAGACGGCGATACCGCCGCAGCTCTTATCTCCAACGAAGAATTTATAGGCGGCCATTCCACCAATATGAAGCTTTCGGGAGAGATAGCAGCCGCATCTGCAAACGCGTTTTTCAGCCATACCGAGTATGCGAGGAACAATATAGACCTCGTTTTCAAAAAGCAGTATACAGATGCAGATACCAATATGTCAGTCGAAGATTATAACAAAATGAAGAATGCTATTGTGTATGTTATAGAAAACTCCTCGTCGCCTGCATATTCGCTGACCCCCACAGGCGGCTGGAACGACGACGGCACATTTGAAATAAGCGAAGAATTTGTATCCCAGCTTGACGGCTACCTCAGCTGATATATAAACGGAGATGACAAAAATGAAACTGATGATATTCATACTGAACAAAAACGATGTGCTTGATAAACTGCTCGAAGGCTTTTCCGCGGCAGGGCTCAAAGGCGCAACTATCATAGAGTCCACAGGTCTCGCAGTAGCCCTTTCAAGAATGGGCAGCAACATTTTCAGCGCATCTATAAAAGCTCTGCTGAATACCGAGGAAAACAATCACACTATCATCTCCATTATCAAAGACGACCAGCTTGACTTAGCAAGAAAGGTCATCTACCGCACCGTCGGCGACCTCTCGCTTCCCAATACCGGCGTGCTTTGTACCCTGCCTCTTGATTTTGTAGAAGGCACCAAAAAGCGTGCACCCGTCACCGAAAGCGAGGATAAGTAAACTAAATTTTTAAATACTGTCAAGAACGGGAAAGTTTTCGGTCAAGCCTTTTTCAAAAGGCTTGTCATGGGTCATAGCGTATGCAAGCATACGCCGGACGGAAAGCCCATTGTCGCCTGCGGTCGCTTGCGAACGCTACCGCAGCACGGCGAAATCCCCATACGGTAGGCGCTCCGCTGCTAGAGATTAGAAGTTAGATGTTAGAGGTTAGAAATGGTTTTGCAACTTTTGTGCAAAACCGTTCTTTCTTCGGTTCAGATAGAAGCAAGAGGCAAGAAATTTGGACTTGTCTGTACTGCGAATTTTTTGCAGTACGTTGCAATTCAAATTTCCCGCACTACTGACCTCCGTTGCCTTGCAAACAAACCCTATGCGTATTTCGCTATTTAGCCGCAATCTCAAAGGCAC
>CANRPG010000195.1 GCA_947632425.1 uncultured Clostridia bacterium
ACCGCGCTCACCTACAGCGATGACGACTATATAGATCTCGTGAAAGAATACTACACTTCATACATTCTTGACCTGCCGCAGGAGGAAAACTATGTCGCAGACCCGACACGCTCTGTAGATGCGCTTCTGAACCTTTACTGCACCACAGGAAGCGGAAACCTGCCGCAGCCTGTTGAATATGAGTACGAAAAAGAGGGCAGCAAGAGATATGTAACAGCGCAGATGACAAAAGGCAGCGACGATATTTCGGTAACGTTTCTGCTTGACTACGACGGTTATTATTACAACGGCATGAGCGTTGAGAGCGCGACAGTCAACGATAAGGAAATGAGCGACGACGAGCTTGACGAGTTTATGAAAGAAGCGTTCATGATAGACATAAACGAGCTTGAAAGCGATGAGTGAGCGCCCTGAAGTTTTTTCACCCCTCGCGGTTACACGATTATTCTCTGCTTTTTTTGAGCGCTTTGCGCTCTTTTTCTTTTTCTTTATCATAAACATAAACATATTCTTTATCTTTTTCTTTCTCTTTTTCTTTATCTTTCTCTTTATCAGTAGCTTTTGCAGCTTTTGCAGAATTTTCACCTGCTGCGTGTTTATCTATACCGCATCACTGCGTGCTTTGAAGAAAATTTCCCACTTTTTGCTATGACAGTTGACACCATATTTATTAACGTGCAAATGAATTTTGTGCAAGCTTTTCAAAGCATTCCTCTTACTTTTGATACTCACCTACTACCCCAAAAAAGAGAACATGTTGGCGGAATATTCTTCCACTGCTAGAGGCTAGAGGTGAGAAGTTAGAGGTTAGAAATGGTTTTGCTCATTTTGCAGAAGTTTTTCATAACTGCGGTTCAGAGTTAGAAGCAAGGGGCAAGAAAAATGGGCTTGTCCGTACTGCGAATTATAAGATCATTCTTGAAATAAAATACACCCTCACATGATCTGCCCAAAAGGGAAGCGACTGGCAGAATATTCTTCCGCTGCTAGAGGTCAGAGGTGAGAGATTAGATATTAGAAACGGTTTTGCGGCTTTAGCGCGTGCTTGCCCTATTAGAGGCTAGAGGTGAGAAGTTAGAGGTTAGAAACGGTTTTGCTCATTTTGCAGAAGTTTTTCATACCTGCGGTTCAGAGAGAAGCAAGAGGCAAGAAGATGCTTTTTATAGCTTAGTGCAAACTTTTCAAAATGCTCGTCTTGCTTCTTCCAGCTCTCCTCGCTAAAATCTCCTTGACTACCCCCCACACTCTCCCCACAAACTCCAACCGTCCCACTCCACACCGCTGGCAGTATATTCTTCCAGCCGCATGAGGGGACAAGGGTCATTGATGGGAGTGAGCAGGAAGCGTGGAGGGAACGCACTCGCTGAAAAGTTACGTTAAATTATGTACCAAAGTTGGTGCAGAACACTTTTGTCGACTGCTTGTGGCGGTCAACTTGCAGCTCCGCAGGTTAGCTGCGAAAGCAGCGAGAATAAAATAGCTATTGCGCACGCAAGCGTGCACAGGGAAAATTGATATGGCTTCTCAAAGGGGAGGCTCAGCTATCAGAAGCAAGATGACTAGAAGCAAGAGGCAAGATGTTTGGTTTTGAAAAGTCTGCGCAAAGCTTTAAAAAGCATTTCTAACCTCTAACCTCTCACTTCTTACCTCTAATAGCGGCGCGCACGCTGTGTTTTTGGGGGCTCTGCCCCCATACCCCCGTGACCCTTTTGAAAAAGGGTCAATCGAAAACTTTTAGTTTTTTGACAAGATTTAAGCCCTTTGCGTATACCCCACCGGGTGTATCTCATTCTGCATTGCGGTATCGAATGCCGAAAAATTCTTGTCTGCCATAACGGTCGCGCGGCGTATGCAGGTATAGCCATACCGCGCGCGCAGCTTATCAACGCTTTTGTTAAGCCTATCAAGCCGCTGCTGCTTTTCGATGCTCTGAAACATATCCAGCTGGCAGGCGGCGTTTTCGGGCTGCACGTCAAACCCTGCGACCCCCAGCGAGCGTATCGGCGGCTGCCCGTTTGCAAACGAATAGTTCTTCAAAAACAGCTCATATGCCGTTTTAGCGATGCACGCGGCGTCTGACGTTGCTATTTGCACCTTGCACTGCCTTGTGAACGAAAAAAGGTACTTATCGCGCACCCAGATGCTAACGCCCATAGCTTTCAGACCTGCGCGGCGCAGTCTCATGGCAACGCTTTCTGCAAGGGTGAATATCAACAGTCTTACGTCGGTGTTGTTTACCAGATCGCGATATGCGGTAGTAGAGTTGCCTACAGACTTTACCTCACGGCACTCGCCTGCATACCTCACCGGAGATATATCCTGCCCGTTGGCGAACCGCCACAGCATTATGCCGTTTTTGCCCAGCCACCGCTCTAAAAACTCGGGGCGCGTCTGAGCCAGCTGCCCTATGGTGTGTATGCCGTACTTATCGAGCTTTTGCTCGGTAGCTCTGCCCACAAACAGCAGGTCGGCGGCAGGCAGACCCCATATTTTCTCTTTGAAATCCTCCTTCCCGATGACCGTTACGGCGTCGGGCTTTTTCATATCGGAGCCGAGTTTTGCAAATATTTTGTTAAAGCTCACGCCGACCGACACGGTTATATCAAGTTCGCGTTTTATGCGCTCGCGTATCTCGTTGGCAAGGTCGGCAGCGCTGCCGCGGCAGCCCGAAACATCTATCCAGCACTCGTCAATGCCGAACGGCTCTACCCTGTCGGCATAGCTTTCGTAAATTGCGCGAGCCTTTCGCGAATACTCAAGATACAGCGGAAAATTCGGCTTCAGCACCACAAGTTTGGGGCACTTATCAAATGCCTGCCACAGCGCCTCGCCTGTTTTTATGCCATACTCTTTGGCTATCTGATTTTTTGCAAGGATTATGCCATGCCGCTGCTCGGGGTCGCCTGCCACAGCAACGGGCTTGCCGCGCAGAGAATGATCTCTCGCGCACTCGATAGATGCGTAACAATTGTTGATGTCAACATGAAGTATTTTTCTTTCCATATTAAACCGCCTCTCAAAAGAACATTTGTTCTATTTACTATAATACCACAAAGAACATATGTTTGTCAAGAGGTAATTTATGTATTAAAAAATAACAGCCGCACATTAGGACAGTAGCGGTAAAGAAGTTTTTAAGGAAACAAGGTTAAGACCGATACAGCAAGCTAAATAATTACCGAAA
>CANRPG010000196.1 GCA_947632425.1 uncultured Clostridia bacterium
ACACATAGATGATGATACTCCCTCATTTGCAATATCATTGTATAAGGAACATCGGGGAATGGGAATAGGTACTGCACTGATGAAAGAAATGCTCCGTATTCTCAAAAACAAAGGTTATAAACAAGCATCGCTTGCTGTGCAAAAAGCAAACTATGCCGCAAGAATGTACAAAAAAGTGGGATTTGAAATTGTAGATGAAAACGAAGAAGAATATATCATGCTTTGTCGTTTGTGATACTATATTTATCGCTGTTATTCCTGCTTTTTATGCTGTTGACCTTTGCAATAAAATACTGTATAATATTTTACGAAAACGCATCAACAATTTTGCAATTACAGAAAGGAAATGCGTTATGGGATTTATAGATAAACTGCGCAATTCGTTTGATATCAACTATTCAACGCCGGAGGGCTTAAAGTATCAGATCATCGGTGAAGAAATAAAAATAACGGGCTTTCACAAAAAGGCGAATATCACCGAAATTCCGGCGTATATTGACAGTCTGCCTGTCGGCATCATATCCGGTTTGCAGAGTATTCCGTTCACCGGCGAGATGATCATTCCGAACACGGTACACACAATTTGCGACTGCGCTCTTGACATCACAAAAGGGATAACTAAGATAGTTTTGCCTAGCAGCGTTCGTACTATTGGCAGTCACGCGTTTGATTTCAGCGAGGCTTTGGAGGAAATTATTTTCCCTGAAGGAATGGACTTTCTCGAAACGAACGAGGGCGTTGCAGACGGCTGCCCGAAGCTGAAAAAGGTCAGTCTGCCGTCCTCGATGCTGCGTGTGCCGACGGGATTTTTAAGCGACTGCGAACAGCTGGAAGAGATAATTATCCCCGATGCGGTGACGGAAATAGGCGATATTGCTTTTATGTATGACAGCGCTCTGAAAAGAGTTCATCTCCCGGCTTCGTTGAAGATCATAAAAGAAATGGCGTTTTGCGATTGCAAGGCTTTGGAAGAGATAGAACTGCCAAATGGTATCGAGGTAATTGAAAAGGGCGCTTTTTCGGGCTGCGAAAATCTGAAAAAGATAAATTTCCCTAGCACGCTGCGGCGGATAGATAAGAATGCTTTTGAGGACTGCTCTTTGCTCGTCAGGTCTGATATTCCTGCCGCCTGCGAAGTGCACGAAAAGGCTTTTGGGTAGGTGCTTAAATGTGTGCGAAAGATATACCTTTACAGCAGATATTCCGCAACAAAACGCGCGAAAGTATCAGCGTATTCAAAATGGAAAGGAAACTAAATACTGTGGAGCGGTGAGTGAAAAAAGTCCGTCACACCGCAAGGTGTGCGCCGCCGACCGTTTTTGGCGGCGAGTGATTTTTTCTGCACTTGACCGGCTGCTTGTCAGGCGGTCAACGTGTGCGCTCCTGCTCTGCGCGTAAGCGCAAATTTGAAGCGTTTATGTTATAACACTGGTCTATGCTGCCCGGCTGATATTTATTGCAGTGCTGCTACTGTATTCATAATTTTTCTTAGACGAGAACAAAGTAAAGTATTGACTTTTGACGATTTATTGTTTATAATATAAATATACGCACATATTTTGTAGAACTACGGTTTTACATAAAACACTTGTCAGGAGGATTTGCTATGGATTTTATTGACCAGATAAAGCAATTTGCAAAACGCGTTGAAACTCTGCAAGACACGCTCACTACCGAGGAGGCAACAAAGACATCTATCATCATGCCTTTCTTCTCTTTGCTCGGATATGATGTTTTTAATCCTGAAGAATTTACGCCCGAATTTGTTGCTGACGTAGGCATTAAAAAGGGTGAAAAAGTCGATTATGCCATTCTTCAAAACGGTGAACCCGTAATACTTATAGAATGCAAGTGGATAGGCGAACCGTTAGACAAGCACGGAAGTCAGCTATTCAGGTATTTCAGCACTACTTCCGCTCGTTTCGGTGTACTGACAAACGGTCGTTACTATAAGTTTTACACCGATCTTGACGAAATAAATAAAATGGACGAAAAGCCGTTTTTGGAGATCGACATACTGGACATCAAAGAAGCGCAGGTAGCGGAGTTGAAAAAATTCCACAAATCAAACTTCGATGTTGAAACCATTTTTAACGTTGCATCAGAGTTAAAATATTCCGGCGAGTTTAAGAACATTTTCGCTGCTCAGCTCCAAAATCCTACAGATGATTTTGTGCGGTTTTTCCTTTCAAAGTCTTATGACGGCAGGCTTACACAGAAGGTCGTTGACGAGTTTAGTCCTATTCTTAAAAAGTCGCTCAACAACTACATAACCGAACTTATGAACGATAAGATCAAGACCGCTTTAGTTGCGCAGGAAGAACAGGATAATGCAAGCGAAGCAGAAGAAGCTGCTCCTGTTGAAGAAGTTCCTCACGAAAAGAAAATAGATACCACAGAAGAAGAACTTGAAGCATTCTTCATTGTTAAAAATCTGCTTAAATCGGTAGTGCCTATGTCTGATATATCTTACAAGGACAACGAAAGCTACATGACCATTATTTACAAAGAAAAGATCACAAAATGGGTATGCAGGCTGTACTTTAACTCTGCCAACAAGTTTATTGCGATTCCGGACGAAAATAAGAACAAGATAAAGTATTACATCAGCGACCCATATGACATTGAAAAATATGCCGATAAACTTATCGAAGCCATGCGAAGATATTTATGACCCAACAAAGCCGCGTTTCTGCGGCTTTTTAATATTTTCAAAATTACCCCTTGACGTGGGCGGCAATTTGTGTTATAATATTTAAGTCGGTTGAAATGCCATCCCCTGCCCCGTGCAGCCGCGGCGTTCGTAATTCTGCGGTCGTGGGCTGCATATAAAGAGACACAGCCGCACCCCGATCTTTCAAAATTTAATATGCTGGTATGGCTCAGTTGGTAGAGTAGCGCATTCGTAATGCGCAGGTCGTGGGCTGCATATAAAGCGACACAGCCGCAGCCGGTCTTACAAAATTTAATATGCTGGTATGGCTCAGCCCAGTAGAGTACCGTTACTTCATAACGGCGCACATTCGCAATGCGCAGTCGTGGGTATAAAGCGCACAGCCGCACACGGTCTTACAAAATTTAATATGCTGGTATGGCTCAGTTGTGGTAGAGT
>CANRPG010000197.1 GCA_947632425.1 uncultured Clostridia bacterium
CGGGCGGCTGTTTTTACTATCTGCATGAAAACTGCTTTCTTGCGCCGCTTATTATGTGGCTTATATACTTTCTTGAAACAGACAAGAGTGTGCTTTCATGCGTTTTTGCGCTGCTTTTGCTGTGTGTAAAAGAAGATGCCGCAGTATACGCCTGCGTTATAGCGCTATACTTTGTTTTCGCGGACAGGACAAGCAAAAACTGCCGTCTGGCAAGCGCGGCGATATTTGTATTTTCTTTGGCATATTTTGTTGTGATAACCGACATACTTGCGGTATGCGGCGACGGCGTCATGAGCTGGCGTTACAAAAACTATTCATATAACGGTTCCGACAGCCTTACTTCGGTAATAATAACCGCCGCAGCCGACCCCGTATACGTTATACAGCAGTGCTTCACCGCTGACAAGCTGACCTTTATGCTGAAAATGCTTTTGCCGCTGGCGTTTCTGCCGTTTGTGCTGCACTCGCCCAAAGAGCTTATAATGCTGATACCGTTCGTACTTATAAACCTTATGACCAACTACGGCTATCAGTATAACATAGATTTTCAGTACACGTTCGGCAGCGGTGCGGCTCTGATATATCTTGCGGTGGTGAATTATTCGCATATTGATCGGGGGGGCATTTTCAAAAAGAAGCGATACAAGGCGCTGGTGACCGCGGCGGCGTGCTGTGCCGTGCTGTTTGTAGGTTTGCAGGGCGGCAGGCTGGACAGCTTTTCAAGCTATGCAAACAATGAAGAAACGCGCAGCAAGATAGACTATGCGCTCTCTCTTGTGCCGGAAGATGCTTCGGTAGCTTCGTCAACGTTTTTACTGCCGAATCTTTCGCAGAGAGACGAGCTTTATCAGCTGGAGACCACCAAACACGAGGCGGAATATTATGTGCTTGACCTGCGGTATGAAAGCAAAGAGTTTTCGCCCGACGACTACAAGAACGACGATTACGAGGAGATATACTGCGAAGAAGGCTGCGCCGCCGTATACAGGAACAAAAATTACAGCGGATAAAACAAACTGCTTGGCTGAAAAAGTCAAGCAGTTTTATTATTTACGCAAAAGTTTTAGTTCATGTCAAGAAAGAAAAGTTTAAGCGTTGCACAGCTCCGCAGGCTGCGCGTAAGCGCAAATTATATCATTCCCTCGCGATCGCTGCGTATCAGGGTTATCTTGCCTTTTTCCATTTCATGCACGGTGTCGCACAGAATATCAATATCCTCTGCCGAGTGCGAGGCTATCAGTATCGTTTTGCCCTTTGCCTTCAAATCAAGCAGATACTTTCTCATATCCCCCACACCGTCCTTGTCAAGCCCGTTGAACGGCTCGTCCAGTATAAGCAGCTTGGGATCTTCCATTATTGCCTGCGCCAGACCCAGCCTTTGCCTCATACCCAGCGAATACTTCTTCACGCTTCGGCGCAGGTCGGGGTCAAGACCCACCTGCTTCATGGTGTTGCGTATATCTTCGGTACTTATCTTGTTGTTCAGACCTGCCAGCAGCTTCAAGTTCCTCAGTCCGCTGTAGCCTGGTATAAAGCCCGGGGTCTCTATTATAAGTCCCACATCGGGCGGAAAATCAACGTCATCGCCGATGGTCTGACCGTCTACCTTTATACTGCCTGCGGTAGTATGTATAAAGCCGCATATGCACTTCATAAGCATGGTCTTGCCGCTGCCGTTTCTGCCTATCAGACCGTGTATAAGACCTTCTTCAAAACTTACGCTCACGTTTTTCAGTATCGGTGTTTTCTTCAGCGTAAGGCACACGTTATCAACAACTATTATATCAGACATTTTCTCCGCCTCCCGTCAGTCTATATCCTGTACCGATTCAAAGTCTGTGAACGACAGCGCGATAAGGCTTACAAATATAAGCCCGACAGGCACCAGCAAAAAGTACAGCACGGTTTTCCACATATCGAACACAGGTTCTCTGAAATACTTAGTATAATGCAGGTATATTATAGTGTGAGACATCGGCAGCACCCACTTTGCCGAAACGTTGGCATAATTGAGCGCGCAGCCGAACGCTATCACCGCGCCCGATGACAAAAGACCCATTATCTTTACTTTAAGGCAGTTGAACATCAGCATTATAAGCGCAAGTATCAAAAGGTAGCACATTATCAGCAGATAGCTTACCACGGCGGTTTTCACGGGCGGCAGCTGATTGTATATCTTCTCTGTTATAAGGCAGTTTGCAAACGTGCCTGCCTTGTCGGGAAACATATCGCCGTACTGCGTTACGGGAACGCTCCATTCGTTAGCCCAGCTGCAATTGGGCAGCACAGGCAGCACCGCGCCCACAAATATTGCTCCGACGTATGTAAATATCGCCATTACCGAGAAAAGTACCTGACCCAGCAGCCAGTTTGTCCTGCCGGTTCTTTGCAGGAAAAACAGCGTATTGCCGTCGGTGCGCGGAAAGTCGGAAATGAGCGTCAAAAACACTGCCGGCACTATGGCGATTATCATATCGCTGTTGGCTATCGCTATAAAAGGCTCAATAACGCCCAGCGGCTTGCCGACCTCTTTGGCAAGACTCTGAAGCGGAGTGATGATATAGTCAAACACAAATATTATCATAACGCCGAATATTATCATTCTGGGATTGGTTATCCACTTGACATACTCTGTCCTCGCTGTACTCCATATCTTTCTGAAACTCAAAGCTGCTCCCCCCTGTCCGCTTATGTGCTGTCGGTAAATTCTGTCATATATTATACAATATTTTTATGGAAAAGTCAAGCGTGTTTTGGCAAAAAGCAAGCAGCCCCGACAAAATTTTTACATTAACTGTAAAAGCGCGAAGCTGCGAAGATATTGTTATTTTATTTATATGCGCTTACGCGCAACGCAGGAGCGCAGTGTCTTGTCGGCTTTAGCCTCCAAGCCACTTGAAAGAATTACTTCGGCGACTTTTATTGGGTCGCCGATTTTGCTTTCTGAAAGTCTGAAGCCTTTCAGAAAACAAAACCGTAATTCTTTTGCA
>CANRPG010000198.1 GCA_947632425.1 uncultured Clostridia bacterium
CGATTGACCCTTTTTCAAAAGGGTCATCAGGGTCAAGGGGCGGAAGCCCATTGTCGCCGTCCGCAGACGGCGAAATTCCCATACAGCGTGCGCTCTGCAAGAGGTGAATTTATAAACAGTCCGGTGGACTGTTTATAAAGAGGGGAGGCTCTGCAAGAGAGAGCCTCCCCTTTGAAAAAACCTTAGCTCTTTTCCCTGCGCGCTTGCGTGCGCAATAGCTAAAAAAATTCCCCCGTTCTAGTGGAACAGGGGATTTATTTGTACTGTTAAATTACTTTCTCTTTTTGCTGACCATAAGCGCCGCGCCTGCAAGTGCAATGCCTGCAAATGCTATGCCTGCGCTCGCACCGGTGGGCTTGTTGCTGTCGTCGGTAGGTTTGGTGTCACCTGTTGAGGGTTTATTATCCGGTTTTGTTTCCGGCTTTTCTTCCGGTTTGTCTTTCATAAGCGCGTAAACCGAGAGATGATCGGTAGTGAACACATAGCAGCCGTCAGCGTACTTCGACTCTATGTATTCTTTCGTTCCGTCGTCTTTTATGTGGTAAACATACAGCCCCTTAGTCTCGCACGGGATAGATATTTCTATCTTGCCGCTGGGCTGAACCACCTTGTTGTCGGCATCGGTAAGAGTAATGTCATAAGCCGCAACCGCATCTTTCGCTTCTGTTGGCTTTACGTTCAGTTTAAGTCCGTCAAGCATGCCGGTAACTGCTACTTTGGTTTTTTCATCGGTCAGAGTAACAGGCTTTTCTTCGGGTTTTGGTTCGGTCAATATCTTTGTAGCCTTATCCCAATATAAATAGTAATAGTGAGTAAACGGCTCTTCTTCATTTTCTCCCAATGGGATTCCCAAATAAGACTTTCCGAGAACATCTTTAAGATCATCTTCCGGCAGATACTCGAGTTCTTCACCTTCAGTATAGACTTTGATGATATTCGGATTACCGCTTATATCAAGTTCTGCAAGCTTATTGTTGTAGCAGCGAAGGTTTTTAAGTTCTTTACAGCCGCTCATATCAAGCGAGGTAAGTTGATTGCTGATGCAATACAGATATGCAAGCGCAGTATTCTTGCTGACATCAAGCGAGGTAAGTTTGTTATTATTGCAATACAGATTATAAAGTTCACCGCAGCCGCTGACATCAAGTTTGGTCAGCTGGTTGTCGTCGCAGCTTACATTTGTAAGCTTTGTATTCTTGCTTAGATCAAGCGTTGTGAGTTTGTTGTTGTAGCAATCCAGCGCTTCAAGCTCAGTATTCTTGCTTAGATCAAGCGTTGTTAATTTGTTGTTGTAGCAATCCAGCCATTCAAGCGCAGTATTCTTGCTCACATCAAGCGTTGTGAGTTTGTTGTTGTAGCAACCCAGCCCTTCAAGCGCAGTATTCTTGCTTACATCAAGGTCTGTGAGCTGGTTGTAGCTGCAATTCAGATATGTAAGAGCGGTATTCTTGCTTACATTAATCGTTGCAAGGTCATTGCTGTCGCAATACAGTTCTTTAAGCGCGGTGTTATTGCTTACATCAAGCTTTGTGAGCTGGTTGCTGCTGCAATCCAGAGTGGTAAGCGCAGTACATCCGCTTACATCAAGCTCTGTGAGATTGTTGTTGTAGCAATTCAGATATTCAAGCGCTTTATTCTCGCTTACATCAAGCTCTGTGAGATTGTTGCTGATGCAATACAGAGTTGTAAGCGCAGTACATCCGCTTACATCAAGCGTTCCGAGCGGGTTGCCGCTGCAATACAGTTCTTCAAGAGCAGTAAAATTCTCTATTCCTTCAAGAGATCCTATCTCGCTGTAAGAGCAGTCTATGTCCGTTACCTCTGCGATCTCTTTAGCAGACAGCACGCCGTCGCCGTCGGTATCGCAGTTTTCAGAAACGTATGTCTTGAAGTTTTCATCAGGGAAATTAGTCTCATCAATAGCCACGCCGTCGGTATCAGCCGCGAACGCTGAAAAACTTACCGCAGTAAGCGAGAGTGCCGCCGCGCACAATGCCGCAGCCAGTTTTTTCATTTTCATATAATTTTCCGCCTTTCGTAAAAGTACTTGTACCTTTATTATATACCCGTGCGCATATACAAAAAAGATGTATCTTCATACACTGCTTAAAGATACATCTATACCATTTTGCTATGCTGTTTTATAATATGTATGTAATTACATATAATCGGAGGTATAACAATGGCAGGCAAAATACTTATTACGATAGATGATTACAGGGCACAGCACAACGTCTCAAAATACAAAATATGCCGCGCGTGCAACTTGCAGCAAACGCAGCTGAATGCCTACTGCAACAACAAGCTGGTGCGCGTTGACCTCGACGTCCTCACGCGGATATGCGACTATCTCCACTGCGACCTTTCCGACATCTTGAAATATATCCCCGAAGATGAATAACGCCTCCGCTTTCGCCCAAACGGAGGCGCGTTTTATTTGTACATTTGTTCGTACAGCAGCACCGCTTCTTCATACGGAAAATTCTTCGCCTTGTACTTCTTTGCCGAGAGCGACTGCCCCTGCACGCAGATGTTGCAGTTGTTCTTGAAAAACTGCGGTACCGACTGATACAGCGTTACCTTGCTTATGTTTTCAACGGGTATTATCACCGTGTGAAAGCTGTATAAACGGCAGTGGTCTATCCGCAGATAGCCGTCTTTTATGCCTGCCCCCAGCGTAAAGCCGCTGACGAGTTTTACTATAGTCAGCCATATCGAGGGCACTTCAAAAATAACTATAGCAAAGCGTATTATCCGCGACCACGACGGCAGAAAATACAGCGCTATGGTGCCGCCTATCGGTATAAGCAGGCATAGCAGAAGCGGCGGCAAAACGTGGTACATTATCCGCTTTACGCCCGGGCGCAAAGTTATCTCGGGTATCTTAAGCTCGGGCATCAAAAGCCGCAGAGAGCACGCCACCTCTCGCTGAGTGGTAATGGGTATCA
>CANRPG010000199.1 GCA_947632425.1 uncultured Clostridia bacterium
GTCTGGGAAGAAGAATGGACAGCTGCGGTAGTGCCTAAACCTGCTTCGTTTGAGAATACGCCTCTGCGAAAGCCTGCGGATATAACGCTGCCTATGCCGCCCCCGACTGCCTGACGGATACCAAAAGCGTTTGTGAAGATGTCCGAAAAAACGGACGGCAAATTTTTTCTGAAAGTAAATATGACTATGGCGCAGCCTGCTATGTAGATAACGCTCATTACGGGAACGACCGCCTGTGCGGCTCTGGCAGTTTTTTTAAGACCGCCGACAGAGAACACGAAAACCAGCGCGGTGAGCACAAAAGCCGTTGCAATGGGCGGCACACCGAGCGACTTTGCGGCTGCCGAAATGCTGCTGCTTTGCACTGCGTTGCCCATGCCGAGCGATGCGCCAACAGCTAAAACAGCATAAAGCAGTGCGGCGTGTTTGCTGCACTTTGAGATATAACCTGCCGCGCCGCTTTTGCAGCGGTAAAGCACCGAAAGCACGCCCTCGGCATAGGCTGTTGACATACCGAGGAAGGCGCTCAGCCACATCCAGAAGACCGCGCCGCTGCCGCCTATTGCGATCGCGGAGGCAACGCCCATTATGCTGCCGGTGCCGATGGTGGCGGCGAGAGACGTGAACATACTTTGCAGTTTGGAAATTCTGCCGCTGCGGCATTTGCGGCTGCTTTTGCAAAACAGTGAGAGCAGGGTGGTCTTTGCGAAAAGACCTATATGCCGCACCAGCAAAAACCGCGTTTTTACGGTAAAAAACACGCCTGCCGCGGCAAGCAGTAAAAGTGTTGGCGCGCCGAATACCACGCCGCTGAGGGTTTGTAAAAGTTTCATGGTGATGACCTCGATAGATAATTAGTGAATAGTGAATATTGAATAATGAATAGTGAATAGTTAAGGTGCGGCTCGCGCCGCGAATTTTAATTTCCTGTCAAGAAAGGAAAAGTTTTCGGTCAAGCCTTTTTCAAAAGGCTTGCGGGGGGATACGGGGGCAGCGCCCCCGAAACACAGCGTGCGCTCCGAAAAAGGTGAATTGTGAAATAGTCCTGTGGACTATTTCACAAGAGGAAAATCCCTGCAAGAGAGGGATTTTCCTTTGAGAAGACCTTAGCTTTCTTTCCGCGTTCCATTATGGAACGCCATACAATGTGAAAAAATTCATAACATATAAAGTGGCGCGAAATTATTAGCCTACTCAAAATGAGGGTATAACCAAAATAGGGTGGGGCGGTGAACAGCTCCGCAGGCTGCTGCGAAAGCAGCAACATTATTACGTACAAAATTTGAAGTCACATCATCTTGCATCTTGCATCTTGCTTCTCGCCGCAGACAGTGCAAGACCGCGCGAAATTTATAAATACAATTCTACCCTCTGACTTCTATCTTCTTACTTCTAGTAGTATATATTTACACAACACATTAAAGGAGCTTTGCGAATGAGCAGCGTTAAAAAATACCGCCCGGCAGCTTCGGGACTTGGCATAATACGGCTTGTGCTGATAGCCGCGTGCGTGGCGGTAGTAATACTTTCAAGGCGATATTTATCGGCTTATCCTATGATTATGTATCTTGTGATAGGAATATTCTGCGCGAGCGCTTTTGCCGCAGGAATGATACTTCTGCCGATAGTGTTTGCAAAATCGACCTACACTGTATCGGAGGACGAGATACTGAAAGTTTCGGGTATGTTTTTTATATCGCGGCAGTATATGAAAACAAGCTGCATACAGTACATCACCACGGTGACAACGCCGCTTTCAAAGCTGACGGGCATGAACTTTATTATAGTAAACGCGCTGGGCGGCAGAATGATAATGCTGTTTCTTTCAAAAAAAGATGCGCTGGAAATTTCGGCGACACTCAACAGAACTATACGCAGCAGGCGCGAGTGGGAAAAGGCAAGGCAGGAGAAGAATGGTTAGTATAAAGACGAAGATCGCAGATTTCTTCAAATACAGGCAGCACCCGATACGCATACTCGGCTACACGACACGAAGCTTCTGGCTGATAATCATACCGCTGACGAGAAACCTTGTTGCCATGCGCTACGACATTGCGGAGTGGCTGAAAGGCTCGTGGCTGAGTATACTGACGGTTACGCTTATTTTCGGGTACGCATTCGTGCGGTGGGCGACTATTTCATACCACATAGAGAAAGACTGCATTATAGCAAAGAGCGGTTACTTCGGGCTTATGGAGAGCAAGATATACTACGACAGGATAACCTCGGTGTCGGCAAGCCAGAGCTTTATTTACCGCATATTCCGCGCGCACAAGCTGTACTTCAACACAAATTCGGGCTTCAAAAACGGCGTTGACATAACCCTTACCGTAAAGATGAGCGACTACAACAAGCTGTTTGAGATAATAGATCCGCAGAGCGCGGATTCGGCGAGCTTTACCTACAGACCAAAGCACTCGCAGATGCTGATATTCTCGCTGCTGTTTTCGTCGTCGCTTTCTGGTATAATCATATGGAGCACGTTTTTGATACAGGGCAGCCGCATTGTTGACGCGCAGATACAAGAGCGCATACGAAGCGAAATATTCAACATTACCGAAAGGGTGGAAGAACTGCTTTCAAACATACCGCCTATAGCTGTGGCGGTCTCGCTGGCGGCAATTGCAAGCTGGGCGGTATCATTTATAGCTATGCTAATGCGGCACTGGTCGTTCAGCGTGGTGCGGCGCAAAAACAGGGTGGTAATAAAAAGCGGCTTTATAACAAGGCGTTCACACATTCTTGACCGCGAATCTATTGTGTGCGCGGACGTTCAGCAAAGCCTGCTGATGCGTATTTTCAAGATATGCTCGGTGAGGATAAACTGCAACGGCTACGGCAAGAGCGACCGCGAGACCAACGCTTTGATACCCATTACCACTCAGCGAGAGGTGGCGTGCTCTCTGCGGCTTTTGATGCCCGAGCTTAAGATACCCGAGATA
>CANRPG010000200.1 GCA_947632425.1 uncultured Clostridia bacterium
GCAGGGATTTTCCTCTTGAAAAACAATCCACCGGATTGTTTTTCAATTCACCTTTTTCGGAGCGCACGCTGTGTTTCGGGGGCTCTGCCGGCGTTCGCTTGCGAACGCTACGACCCATGCAAGCCTTTTGAAAAAGGCTTGACCGAAAACTTTTCTTTTCTTGACAAGAACTAAAACTTTTGTGCAAAATGAACAAGCATAATAAAACATCAATATTTCGCTCTTTTTTGTTATTTGAAAATCAGCATATACAGCCCGAGGAGCAGCAGAAAACCGCCTTGTATGCAGCTGAGGTCAAACCTGCCGCCCAGCCGCCTGTTTATCTGCGTGCCTAAATTTCTGCCGATAAGTACAAGTATAAGGCATACCACAAAAGTGGCTGACGAAGTAAATATCTTACCGCCCGTGCTGAGCGACGGCCCTGTGCATATACCCACCGCCATGGCGTCTGATGCGACCGCGAGCGAGAGCGGTATGCATTCTTTTACTGAAAGAGATCTGGAGTTATCGGTATCCGCTGTAGTTTCGTCAATAAGCAGCGCTATTACACGGCTGCTTTTACTCAGCCTGCCGCCTTGTTTGCGGTCAATGCGCGAGAGTATGGGTTTTAAAATTCCTGTTATGCCGAACATAAGTATAAGCACCGCGCCCAGCTTTATGCAGGTCTGCGGCGAGAAAGGCAAAACGGCATCTGCAAGAAAAAGAGCGAACGCCATGCCCAGCCCGTGTATAAAGGTCATTGTCATTACACACCGCAGCGGAAAACCTATACCCGAAATGCGGTAGCTTACCGACACCGACATGGCGTCAAAGCAGCTTGCAAGCGCCATCAGCATTATTTCTATTATAGACATATCACACCTCCGTTTGAGAATATCTTTTTTATTCTATGCCGAAGGTGTGTTTTTTGTCAGCGCATGTATAAAAGCGGCGAGGGCTTCGCAGTATACATATTGAAAGGGTGATATATATGACGATGATTTGCTGCCTTGAAGAATGTATGTATCAAAAAGAGGGAGCTTGCACGCTGGAAGATGTAAGAATATCAAACATAAGCGGCGACGAGCGGTGCGCGTTTTTTGTGAAGAAGTAAAAGTGGCAGTCGGCGATATTTTTTCATAAAATAGACTGAGCAAATCAAAAAGGGGGATATTTATGGAAAAATATTTTTTAGGCTCAATGGCTGAGGAGGGCTTCCGCAGCGATTTTCACAAACTTATTTCTTCGGAAGGCGTGTACACCTACATACTCAAAGGCGGAGCGGGAACGGGAAAATCGTCGCTGATGAAGAAGATTGCGGCAGAGTTTGAGGGCGTGAGCGACGTAGTAACATACTGCTGCTCGTCAGACCCCGACAGCTTAGATGCTGTGTATGTAAAAAAGGCGAACGCGCTTGTGGTAGACGGCACGGCGCCGCACACGTTCGATCCCGAGTTCCCTGCGGTAAAGCAGATGATAGTGAACCTGGGCGACCACTGGAACGGCGAGATACTCAGAGAGCACACGAGCGATATTATCGGCGTTACGCTGAAACACCGCGGCTACATGAACACCGTGAAAAGTTATGTGGCAGCAATGACTAAGCTTTTTGACGATACATATTTTTCGGCGCAGGGCGATGTGGCTGCCGACAGGATAGAAGCTTTTGCTGAAAAGACCGCCGCTAAACTGTTTGCAAAAAAATGCTCTGCGCGCGGTAAGGCTGAGTTTTCGCTGCTCTCTGCCATATCACCGAAAGGATACATGACACAGACCGAAACGCTTGACGGCATTGAAAAAATATTCGCGGTGAAAGACGACTATTACGCGGCAGGCGATATATTCCTAAAGAAGATAGCCGACGAGGCTATGCGCAAAGGCTACGATGTTACGATAAGCAAGAGCAATATGTTCACACAGTGTGTTTACGAATTTGTGATAATAAAAGAGCTTGGCATGGCGTTCGCGCTGTCCTCGCCGATGAACGGTTACGAAAACGAAAACGCCGCGAAGATAAACGTCATGAGGTTTTACGACAAAAACGAGATGGCTGTTAAAAAGGCTCGTCTTAAAATGAACAAAAACGCCTGCGCAAAGCTCCTTGAAGAAACTGCGCAGACGCTTACAGAGGCTAAGAAAGTTCATGACGAGATAGAAAAATACTACATTGCGGCTATGGATTTTTCGTCCGTTGACGACACCGCCGAAAAGCTGTGCAGGCTTATCGATGAAAAACTAGCGGTTTAATATCCACACGGCGGCATTAAGCACGGCTGCGAAAGCGACCCACACCGCATAAGGCAGTTGCAGAAGACCTGCGAGTTTGTCGGCTTTGTAAAACTCACGCGAAAAGCAGATCACCCACGCAAGCAGGAGCAATATCCACAAAAACGACAGCGCAAAATTTTGCATATCAAAGAATATCACGCCCCACAGAAAGTTCACTGGCAGATGTGCAAAATAGGTGAGCAGCGCCTTTTTGCGGTTCGGTGCGCCGCCCTTTAAAACGATGTAGGAGGACACCGCCATGAGCAAAAACAGCACGCCCCACACGATAGGGAATACCTTGCCCGGGGGCGCAAAAAACGGCTTTTTTATCTGCTCGTAGACCTTGCTGCTGTTCATAGTAGCTAAGGCTGACAGAGCGAGGGTGCCGCCCGAAGCCAGTAATGCCACAGCGGCGTATTTTATCTTATCAACAAAACGCATACCGTAAAGCTCCTTAAAAAATTCTCTGCTTTATGGTATGCGCTATTGCTGTGGAATATTCTTTTGTGGTTAAATTAAAGTGTTGATTGCGCTTACGCGCGGCGCAGGAGCGCGTTCAACGCTCCAACTTTGTTTTGGCTTTCTTTTCATTTTGAGTGAGCTAACACGTTCGCGCAACTCTAATCGAGGGGGAAACCATAGGGATTATAGGGGGTAAATATGTCAGGAAGGGCGCGCGTTTTACCCCC
>CANRPG010000201.1 GCA_947632425.1 uncultured Clostridia bacterium
TTACGGGCCCTACAGGTTCGGGTAAAACTACCACTCTTTACGCGGCTCTCGGTGAAATGGCTAAGCCTAACGTTAATGTTATCACCGTTGAAGACCCTGTCGAAAAAGAGATAGAGGGTATAAACCAGTGCCAGATAAACGATAAAGCAGGCATGACCTTCGCAGCCGCGCTTCGTTCTATACTCCGTCAGGACCCTGACATTATAATGGTCGGTGAGATGCGTGACCAGGAAACTTCCGAAATAGCAATTCGTGCCGCTATAACAGGGCACATGGTGCTTTCAACGCTCCATACCAACGACGCAGCTTCCACCGTTACCCGTCTTGTGGATATGGGCGTTGCTCCGTACATGGTGGCTACCTCGCTTATCGGTATAGTTGCACAGCGTCTTACTAAAGTTCTTTGCCCCAAGTGCAAGAAAATGCGTATGAGCGCCCCTGAGGATAACGAGCTTCTCGGCATAGACCACAGCGTGCCTATATATGATGCCGTAGGCTGCCCAGAATGTTCAAATACAGGCTATAGAGGCCGTACCGCTATACATGAGATACTTCTGTGTACTTCAAGAATGGCATCTCTCATAACTTCAGGCGCAAAGGCCGATGCTATCGCCGCGCTGGCTAAAGAAGAGGGAACAAGACTTCTGAGAGATAACGTTGCCGACCTCGTTCAGGAAGGCAGAACTTCGATGGAAGAGCTTATCCGTGTAACTTATGCAGTTTAATATACCTTATTAAAATATTAGGAGGAAAACAAAGTGGCAACTGTAGACATTGACAAGATACTCGACGAGGCAAGAGCCTTGGGCTGTTCAGACCTTCATTTTACCGTTGGTATACCGCCGATAGTAAGGCAGGGCGGTAACCTGAGAAAGCTCTCATCTTATACGGAAATGACCGAGATCGACATTCTCCGTATCTGCGAGGCTATGTGTAACGAAAGACAAAAGGCTTCTATCAAAGAGCATAACGATACCGACTTTACGTTCGTATCAAAGAGAGGCTTCCGTCACAGAGTAAACGTATATCGCCAGAGAGGCAATACCGCTATAGCGATACGTCTTTTGAGAAACGATATACCTACTCTTTCCGACCTCCAGCTGCCTCCCGTCCTTGCAGATTTTGCAATGCGCCCCCGTCCACTTGTTCTGGTAACAGGCCCTACAGGTTCGGGTAAGTCTACAACGCTTGCCGCTATGATAGACCATATAAACGTCAATAAATCGGTACATATAATCACTATTGAAGACCCTATCGAGTATATGCACGGTCATAAGAGATGCATGGTGAACCAGCGTGAGATAGGTCAGGATATTTCGAGCTTCTCAATGGCTCTGCGTGCAGCGCTTCGTGAGGACCCCGATATTATCCTCGTTGGTGAGATGCGTGACTACGAGACTATCGAAGCCGCAGTTACCGCAGCCGAAACAGGACACCTTGTTATGAGTACCCTGCATACTACCGATGCCGCCTCAACTATCGACCGTATAATCGACGTTTTCCCGGCGCACCAGCAGCACCAGATAAGAACACAGCTCGCATCTGTTTTGGTAGGTATATGTACGCAGACACTCTGCCCGACGCTTGACGGTCTTAACCGTGTTGCCTGCTGCGAGATACTCAACGCTACCGACTCTATAAAAGCAATGATCCGTGACGATAAGGTTCACCTCATCGGCTCGTCCATGCAGACAGGTAAGCAGTTCGGAATGCAGACCATGGATCAGGAGCTTGCAAGGCTCGTAAAGAACAAGGTGATCTCTATGGAAGTTGCAAGAGAGAAGTGCATAAGCTCTCAGGAACTCAAGAGATTTATAGCAATGCAGTAAGTTTTGAGATACATAAACGGCAGGTAAAAAGACGTACCTGTCGTTTGCTTTTTAAGCCAATAAACCGCCGCTCGCCAGAGTGATTTTTGTATAAGTTTAACAAAATATTTTCTTAAAGAAAATAAATTTCATATTTTGGTTGACGTTTAGAAATATTTGTGTTATAATTAGTTCATAAATTATTATGGAAAGGGTATATCTATATGAATAAAAAGGGTTTCACACTTGTAGAGCTTATAGTGGTAATAGCGATAATCGGTATACTTGCTGCAATACTTGTGCCGGCTCTTATCGGTTACATAGAAGATTCAAAAATGGCATCGGCTAATTCATCTGCAAAAACAGCGTATAATGCCGCGGCAGCATATGCTCAGAAGTGCTATTCGGCAGGCAATCCGCTCAAACCTTCTGATACGAGCAGCAAAAAGGGATATACAATAATGAACTTGCAGCACTGCGGAGATGTAGATATGCCTTTGGCATCTGAATATAACCTTGCAGCCGGCACGAATAATACAGGTTCTATGGAAGACGTTATGGGCAGGGCTATGGCGGCAACGCTCAGCGCCAGCGCGAACGGCAGCTGTGTAAGCGTATATATAGGTACGAACAATATGCCTACAGGCGTTGCGTGGGCTCGCGGAGAAGGCGATAAGTATGTAGGCTGCTATCCCGATCAGCCCGAGGAAACCACACCGGGCGGAATTGCCAATTACGAGTTTGATGTCTGATATAAAAATTTCAGCCGAGGGCAAAAGTCCTCGGCTTTTTTGTTTGGTAAATTACTGCTCTTCACTTATCTGTTCTGCCACAACCTGCGCGACTTTCATCATTATCGCACATTCTATGCGCTTTTTGAACAGCCTGCACCCATACTCATATACGCCCGTAACGCTGCCCGTCGCGTGGTATGCGTTCGCTGCACAGCCGCCGCTGCAATAAAGTTTTGCCCAGCAATCCTTGCACTCCTCGCGCGCGTAGGCGTTGCACATTTTGAATTTACTTTGCACCTCGATATTCGTAACGCCCTTCCATATGTCGCCAAGGCTGTAAGTCGGG
>CANRPG010000202.1 GCA_947632425.1 uncultured Clostridia bacterium
GTAGGGGGTAAAACGCGCGCCCTTCCTGACATATTTACCCCCTATAATCCCTATGGTTTCCCCCTCGATTAAAATCGTGCAAACGTATCAGCCCACTCAAAATGAAAAGATAACCAAAATAAAGTAGGAGTGTTGAACGCGCTCCTGCGCGCTGCGTAAGCAGCAAAAATAAATCTTGCCTCTTGCCTCTAATTCTAAACCGCAGAAAGAACGGCTTTGCACGAAAGCTGCAAAACCGTTTCTAATCTCTAACCTCTAACTTCTTGCCTCTAATAGGCGTAAGCAGCGTAATTATTTACCCACCAAACTTACTTATTCACCTCGGTATAATAATATATCGCCAGCTGTGTGCGGTCGCGCAGAGAGAGCTTTTCAAGCAGCGCGCTGATGTAGTTTCGCACCGTTCCCTCGCCGAGGAAAAGCTTTGCGGCTATCTCTTTGTTGCTAAGCCCTGCCGCCACAAGCTCCATTATCTCTTTTTCTTTCGCGCTTATGCCGTGTCCCTCAAAATCATAGTCGCCCTTTTGCCTGATAAGCTGCGGTATGCGTCCCATTATCCTGTCGCCGAAAACGCTCTGCCCGTTCATCACCGTTTCAAGCGCGGCTGAAATGCTTTCAAAATCCTGCTTGAGAATATACCCCTTTGCGCCCATTCGCAGCGCTTTTATTATATATTCATCGTCCGCAAAGGTGGTAAGGTAAAGTATTTTTGCATCGCCGTGGCGGCGCAGTATCTCCTCGCCTGCCTGTATGCCGTCCATGCCGCCCATGCGTATGTCCATAAGCATAACATCGGGCAAAAGTTCGTCATAAAGCTTCACGGCTTCTTCGCCGCTGCCGCCCAAGCCAATCACCTCAACGCCCACGCTTTCAAGTATTGTTTTCAGCGACATCGCCGCCAGTCTGTCATCATCTGTAATTATTATCTTCATAGTTTTTCGGCGCGGACATGAATATCTTGAACCCCTCGCGAGAGGGTGTGAAAGTTATTCTGCCGCCTAAGCCTGTCGCCCTTTCTTCCATATTTTTAAGACCCATGCCGACCCCCGATATGCCCTTGCAGCTGCCGTTGTCGGTTATCATAAGCTGATAAAACGCCGGGTGTTCACGGAAAACCACCGATATCTCATCGCCGCCGGAATGTTTCACAGCATTTGAAAGCCCCTCTTTCACAATGGCTGCAACGCACAGCTTGACCTTGCCGGGAATGTCGCCCTCCGCATCGTAGCACAGCTTTACTTTAAAACGGCTGTCGCACGCACGGCAGCTTTCTTCAAGAACCTTTTGCAGGTCTATCGCATCATCGTGAAGATCGTGAACGCCTGCACGTATGCCCGTCATTGCGCTGTCAAGGGTGTCTTTAAGCTGCCGCAGAGGCTCTTTTAAGCTATCGTCTTTATTAAGTACGATAAGCGCCCCCGATTGCAGCAACGACCGCGTGAGCATATGCCCCACGTTGTCGTGAATGTCGCGCGCTATGCGTTCTCTCTCACGCAGGGCGGCAAGGTGTACCTCGTTATCCTGAGCCTTTACTATCTGCACGTTTTGTTTTGCAAGTATCATATTTTTCTCCGCGACTTCATCACGCAGTGCCGCAAGGTTGTTTACCGTTACTTCAAGAGCAGAAACACGCGCGTATACTATCACAGATGCTGCTGCCCCTGCCACAGCTGTGGCAAGCTGCGCCGATGAAAGCTGCGATATTTGCACAAATGCACCCACGGCAGGCAGCACCGCCCACCACTTTTTGCAGCTTAAAGCATCATAAAGCATAAGCGGCAGTGCGCAGAAAAACATCGGCGATACAAAGCACAGCGCGGCGTTTATTATTATCGGTACATAGGGGTATCTTCTCATTATCTGCGAGAGCGACGAAAGTATTACAGACAGCAAAAATGCAGCCACGGGCAGTGCAAAGCCGCCGCCCAAGCTGAATGATACCAGACATATCAGAAGCAGCGCAAGCCTGTCAGCAAGCCTGCCGCTTAAAACACCGAATACGTTCACCGCTATCGCCCCCATTAAGATTATAGCAGATATACAGCAAAATTTCAAGCAATATACTTTTGTTTTGCAGAAAGTGACATTTGTCACCCCAAAGACTGACAAGCGGCACTTTACATAAAAGTTTCCGTATGCTACAATATAATATGTAAACATGAAAGGAATGAGGCATATGGAAAACACCCCCGAAACCATAGTAAAGATAAGCAGTTTAGTCAAGAGATACGGCGACCTTTTGGCGATAGATCATCTCGATCTGCAAATAAACAAAGGCGAGGTTTTCGGTCTTTTAGGCCCTAACGGCTCGGGCAAGACGACCACCATAAACTGCCTGCTGTCGCTGCTTTCTTTCGATAAGGGAAGCATTGAGATCTTCGGCAAGGAGATGACACCCACAAGCTACGATACAAAGCGAAAAATAGGTCTTATTATGCAGAACGTTGCCGTGTTTGATGAGCTTACGGTGTATGAGAATATCGACTACTTCTGCGGTCTGTATGTTTCAGACAAGGCGCAGCGCAAAGGTTTGGTAGAAGAAGCTATAAAATTTGTGGGGCTTGATGAGTTTACCAAATTCTACCCCAAAAAGCTGTCGGGCGGCTTGCTCAGGCGGCTCAACATTGCCTGCGGCATAGCGCACAGACCCGAGCTTATTATACTTGACGAACCCACCGTTGCCGTTGACCCGCAAAGCCGCAACAAGATACTGGAGGGCATACAGCAGCTCAACCGCGAGGGCGCAACGGTTATATACACCTCTCACTACATGGAGGAAGTTGAGCAGATATGCAGCAGGATAGCTATCCTCGACAAGGGCAAAAAGATAGCCGAGGGCAGCTGCGGCGAGCTCAAACAGCTTATAAAAAA
>CANRPG010000203.1 GCA_947632425.1 uncultured Clostridia bacterium
ATAAGGCTGCCCTTAACGCCTGCGTACTCGTCCAGAACGGGCTGGAGCAGCGAAAGGTCTGCGGTATTGCTCATAATAATCTCTCCAATCATCTAAAGCTTATGTTATTACATATTCTGCAATGCATATACTATAATTTTATCACAACCGGTCGGCGTTGTCAATAAGTTACCTATCATTACATAATCATGCAATATATAGTTATTCACCTGCGCGGCAAAATAAAACAGCGCCTGCCACTCTCGGCAAACGCTGCATTTTTGTATTCCGACTACTTTTTCGGCATATTATACGGAAGCGTTCTTTCGCGCTCTTTGAGGCGGAACATGCTCCACGCTTTTTCAAAAACATCTTTGTAATCCTCGTAAACGTGCATATTGTTCAGGTGCGCTTTGATCAGCACCTTTGAATTTGATTCGGGAAAATGAAGATCATCATGCACAAACCGAGCAAGCTCGGCATACGGGCTGTTCTTTTGATAACGCTTTAAGATCCATTCCTTGAAATACATTTCGCCACTTCCTTGGTATAAACACACACCTGCCCGTTCACTTACAATTCTATTGTACAACATATTTATGAATTTTTCAAGATGTTTTTGCAAAATATTTTAAATTATTTTGTGACCTTATCAGAGAGGTGATTTTCCTCTCAGATAAGGGCATTTTTGTTTGTATTTGTTTGGAATTGTACCGCTTTTTATGAAATATTTTTCAGATTTTTTTGCATGAAAATGGGGCGATTTTATGGTTTTTGGGGTTATGCCGCGCAAATTTTGTTCGATTATTTGAGACTTTTTGCGGCATGTTCCTACAAATACGATTATACCAAGCAAAAGAGTAAAAATCGCAGAAAAAAACAGAAAAAGAGTACGCAAAAGTCAGGAAACAAAGAAAAGTGAGTGAATGTACATATGAGCGAAACCGAGAGAAAGAACAGGCAGGTGCGGTTCGACGAGATAAAGCACACGATACAAAAGCTCGAAGGACTTATCGAAATAATTGCCCTGATGCTTCTCTATTATTTCATATGGCGCAAATGCTATGACATACCCAGTATGCACAGATATGACGGAAACGGAAAATATCTGCTGATGGCTGTTTATGGAATACTTACTATAGTGCTGTTTACATACTGTGAGGGCTTTAAGTATGGATACTTAAAACTTTCTGATGTGAGCATATCGCAGTGGATATCTTTGCTCATAGTCAACACCGTGACATATTTTCAGCTGTGCCTTATAGCCAACAGAATGATAACGGTACTGCCTATGCTTCTTCTTACTGGCATAGATATATTGGTATCTTTTGTATTGTCATTCATTTTTACTGCAATATATCACAGACTGTACATACCGAAAAGAATGGTAATGATATACGGCACTGAAAGCTCGCTGTCGCTGAAAATTAAAATGGAATCGCGGCACGACAAGTACAGGATAATGCAGACCATATCGTGCAGCGAATACAGCTATGACGAGATAATAAGCGAGATAAGCCGATACGATGCGGTTGTAATAAACGACGTTGATGCCAAGATAAGAAACGACCTGCTTAAATACTGCTACAGCCATTCTATAAGGACGTATCTCGTGCCGAAGCTGAGCGATATAATCTATTCGGGCGGAGACGACATAACTCTGTTTGATACGCCTCTGAAGCTGGTAAAAGGCAGAGGGCTTACTCCTGCACAGAGGTTTGTTAAGAGAACTTTTGATCTGATACTTTGCATTATAGCTTTGATACCGACTTTACCGATAACTCTGATAATTGCGATAGCAATAAAAATTGAAGACGGCGGTTCTATATTCTACAAACAAAAGAGAGTAACGCGCGGCGGCAAGACATTTGACATTCTTAAATTTCGCTCGATGATAGAAAACGCCGAAAGCGACGGCAAGCCGCACCCTGCAACAGAGAATGACGACAGGATTACCAAGGTTGGTAAAGTAATAAGAGCAATGAGGCTTGACGAACTGCCGCAGATCTTCAATATCTTAAAGGGAGATATGTCGATAGTAGGCCCTAGACCCGAAAGAGTCGAGCATTGTGAGCAGTATAGTGAAAAGATACCTGAGTTTGAATTTCGCAACAAGGTCAAAGGCGGACTTACGGGTTATGCGCAGATATATGGAAAGTACAACACCTCCGCGCTGGACAAGCTGCGGCTTGATCTGATGTACATTGAGAACTACTCGCTCATACTGGACATTAAGCTTATTCTTATGACTATTCGCATTATGTTTAAGAAGGAAAGTACTGAGGGGTTTGAGAGGGCACAGGCAAACATTCAAGAGCAACAAATCGGTGAGATCAAAAACGAATTGGCAGAAGAGCATATGTAGATATTCGTAAATGTTAAGGGAGAGATAGCTGATGACGGCGTTGGTAATTGCTTCAACCGCCTCAATGATAGATCAGTTTAATATGTCAAATATTCGGATTCTACAAGAGTTGGGTTACGAAGTACAGGTAGCCTGTAATTTTCGTGACGGCAACACTTGTTCCGATGAAAAAGTAATTGAGCTTAAAAATAGGCTTAATGATATGAATATCGTATTTTATGATATTGATTTCTGCCGAAATGTAATGAACTTTTCTAAAGACATAAAAGCATACAAGCAGGTAAAAAAGCTCTTTGATAATAATAAATATGAGCTTGTACATTGCCATACTCCTATTGGTGGAGTAATTGCTCGAATAGCAGCCCGCAAACACAGAAAACAAGGCACAAAAGTCATCTATACAGCTCATGGATTTCACTTCTATAAAGGTGCTCCGCTAAAGAACTGGCTGTTGTATTTCCCTGTTGAGTGGATATGCTCGTTTTTTACCGATGTGCTTATAACCATAAACAAAGAGGACTTTG
>CANRPG010000204.1 GCA_947632425.1 uncultured Clostridia bacterium
TACCCCCTACCCTAAGGTTTCCCCCTCGAGCTTCCTCTTCCTTACCCACACCCTCAAACACGCGCTGAGCCTTGGTGGAATGTCGCGACCTCTTCGCTCGGAACTTCGTGCCTTTGTGGTAGAGGCTAAATAGCGAAATACGCATAGGCTTTGTTTGCAAGGAAACGGAGGTCAGTAGTGCGGGAACATGAACTATAACGTACTACAGAAAAATTTACTTTTCATATCAACCACAACTAATATACATCTCCTACCCCACAGAAACGGCTCGCCCCTCACGCGTTGCTGGAAGAATATTCTGCCGGCATTTTTCCCTTTTTTGTGGTTTGTGAGTCGGGTTGTAATATAATTTGCAGTACGGATAAGTCTACATTTCTTGCCTCTTGCTTCTATCTAAACCGCAGAAATGAGAAATTCGCTCAAATGTTAGAAAAGCATTTCTAACTTCTAACATCTAGCTTCTAACCTCTAATAGCGCAAAAATTTGATTTATCTTAAAAAAATAAATTCCTGATATAATTATAACAAAAACCACAGCGTTTTTCTATTAGCATTTTACATTATTTATTTCGCCGCAGATGGTCATTGTGCACAATAATTAAGTAAATGTTAAGATAATCATCACATAATTCTTAATATACGTATGCTAAAATATACTTGAAAGGAATGTATAACATGAAAAAATTCAAGAAAATAATACTCCCCACTCTGGGTGTGCTGTTGGCGGCGGCGCTGTTTGCGCTGTCGGCTGTGCTTGCGGTAAAGATATACAACGACCACAAGCGCGCAAAAGAATTTGAAGCTCTGCCTGCTGCGGTGCTTCACGGCTATGATGCCCCTGCGGTCGATTACGGCGCTGAGGCCTTGCAGTATTTTGTGTATGACCTGACCGACGACGAATATGTGAGCATATGCGGCAGGCAAAAGGTGATATACCCTGCAAGCACCACAAAGCTGCTCACGGCGCTTGTTGCTCTTGAATACCTTGCCCCCGATGAGGTGGTAACGGCAGGCGATGAAGCCGACTTTATAGAATACGGCTCCTCTATAGCATACATACAGAAAGATATGCAGCTTTCTGTAGAGATGCTTATAGAGGGTATGCTGCTGCCCTCGGGCAACGATGCGGCGTATGTGCTGGCGGCTGCGGCAGGCAGAAAAATTGCAGGCAGCGACAACATTGACAGCAAACAGGCGGTAGATTTCTTTGTTGGCGAGATGAATGCGTTCGCAAAGAAAAACGGCTTGTGCGGCTCTAATTTCGTAACGCCCGACGGTTATTGCGGCAGCGAGCATTACTCAACGCTGGAGGACATGATGCTTATCTCAAAAATGGCAAGCGAGAATGAGATCATACGCAAATATGCGGCTATGGAAAGCGATTTTGTCACCTACGCCAGCGGTGAGACCAACACTTGGAAAAACACCAACGAATGTCTTGATCCTTCTTCAAAGTATTACAACGAGCATATCACGGGGCTGAAAACAGGTTCTCTCGATGAATACAACAACTTTATCGCTATTTACGAAAACGGCGGCAAAGAGTACCTGATAGGTGTGTTCGGTCTTGAAGAAAAGGGGCAGCGATTTGCCGATGTTAATACAATTTCTGCCAAATTGCAATAATATAGGCTTATTCTTTATTAGTTTAAACAGATAGGGTGATAAACGGGAAAAAGTTCTTGTACAATATGCTTGACGGGCGTTGAAAAATTGTTTTTTTCTTATTGAAAAAGGATATTGACTTTTGCTCTGAAATAGTGTAAACTCAATTAAATAACAAAAATATTTCGGATAAAGCAAAGTGAACCTACAAGGAGGAATTTTCATGCTCGATACTAACTACTCCAGCAAATTTATCAAGGAAGCCCTGACCTTTGACGATGTTCTTCTCGTGCCGGCAAAGTCTGACGTAACGCCGGACATGGTATCTTTGAAAACACGTCTTGCGGGCAATGTTATGCTCAACACCCCCATTATGACCTCTGCGATGGATACTGTTACAGAGTCAAAAATGGCTATCGCTATTGCAAGAGAGGGCGGTATCGGCATTATCCACAAAAATATGACCATAGAACAGCAGGCAGAAGAGGTAGACAAGGTTAAGCGCTCTGAAAACGGCGTAATTGTCAACCCCTTCTCTTTAACTGCCGAAAGAACGGTGGCTGAGGCTGACGAGCTTATGGGCAAGTATAAAATATCGGGCGTTCCGATAGTTGACGATGACGGAAAGCTTATTGGCATACTCACCAACCGCGATATGCGCTTTATCACCGATTTCAGCATAAAAATAGGCGACGTTATGACAAAGGATAACCTTGTTACCGCACCTGTGGGCACCGATCTTTCGGGCGCGCAGGATATCCTGATGAAGCACAAGATAGAAAAGCTTCCGCTGGTTGACGGCGAGGGCAAGCTGAAAGGTCTTATCACTATAAAAGACATTGAAAAGGCTGTGCAGTACCCAAACTCTGCGCGTGACGAGCGCGGCAGACTGCTTTGCGGTGCGGCTATCGGCGTTTCGAGAGACATGATGGAAAGAGCAACGGCTCTGGTAAAAGCTCAGGTAGATGTTCTTGTACTTGACTCTGCGCACGGTCACAACATAAACATAATAAACGCTGTAAGAAAAGTAAAAGATGCATTCCCCGGCGTGCCTGTTATTGCAGGAAACATTGCCACGGGAGAAGCCGCAAAGGCTCTTATAGAAGCAGGCGCAGATGCTATAAAAGTCGGCATAGGACCGGGCTCTATATGCACCACCCGTGTTGTGGCAGGCATAGGCGTTCCGCAGATAACTGCGATATATGATGCTGCGTGTGTTGCGGCTCATTACAACATACCCGTTA
>CANRPG010000205.1 GCA_947632425.1 uncultured Clostridia bacterium
AAGAAATGATAGACCTTCTGAAAAACGACGGCTTTGACCTTATAAGAATACCCGTAAGCTGGGGTATGCATATGGATAAGAACTATAACGTTGACCCCAAGTGGATGGCAAGAGTGCATGAAATCGTTGACTACGCCATAGACAACGATATGTATGTTATACTCAACACTCACCATGAGGAATGGTACTTCCCTGATGAGGAAAACAAGGAGCAGGATATAGAGCAGCTGAAAGCATTGTGGACTCAGATAGCCGAGGAATTCAAAAACTATGACGAACACCTTATTTTCGAGGGTCTTAACGAACCTCGTCTGCGCGGTACACAGTATGAGTGGAACGGCGGCAACAAGGCATCGCGCGCGGTAGTACAGGAATACGCTCAGGCGTTTTATGAGACAGTAAGAGCTTCGGGCGGCAACAACCCCAAGAGAATGCTGATGCTCACGGGCTATGCCGCATCTTCGCAGAGGAACTGCCTTAAAGAAGTATGGCTGCCCGAGAACGATGATAAAGTCATAGTTTCTGTTCACGGCTACCTGCCTTATTCGTTCGCGCTTGATACAAAAGGCACAGATACGTTTGACGACGGCAACAAAGGCGAGATAGATTCCTTCTTCCAGACCCTCGCAGACCTTTTCTATGTAAATCAGATACCCGTTATCGTCGGCGAGTACGGTTGCCTTGACAAGGGAAATACACAGGAGCGTGTAGAATGCACGACATACTATCTTGAAACTGCCAAAAATCTCGGTATACCCTGCGTTTGGTGGGATAACAACGCAGTCGGCACTGACGGAGAGAACTTCGGCATGATGGACAGAGCAAACTGCACATGGAAGTTCCCCGAGATAATAGATGCAATAAAGTCTGTGTACGCCGACTGAGCCCGAAAGGATATATTATTTAGTTTATGGACATATTCATAATTGTCGTTTTAGTATTGTTTTCGGCAGTGTTTTCAGCGACTGAAACGGCATTCTCCTCTGTCAACAGAATAAGACTGAAAAGCATTGAGGGCAGCGGCAACAAGCGCGCCGCCAAAGCCAATATAATTATAGAAAAATTCGATAAAGCGCTCACAGCTATACTTATAGGCAACAACGTCGTGAATATCGCCTCGGCATCACTTGCAACGGTGGTGTTTACTAAAGTTTTGGGCAGCGGCAGCGTTGGTATCGCCACCGCAGTAATGACCGTTACAGTGCTCATCTTTGGCGAGATAATACCGAAAGCTCTCGCCAAGGAACATTCCGAAGGCTTTGTGCTTTTCATGGCGCCGCTCCTGCTGGGATTTATGACCGTGCTTACGCCTGTTATAGCTCCGTTCAGCGCGCTTACTAAACTTAGCTCAAAAATATTCAGCAGCGGCAAAAAGCAGCCGACTATGACGGAGGATGAGCTGAAGTACATCATCGACGAGATAGAGGACGAGGGCGTTCTTGAAGAACAGGAATCAGACCTTGTGCGCTCGGCGCTTGAGTTTGACGAAAAGACCGTCGGTGAAATTTTAGTGCCGCGCGTAAATGTAACAGGCGTTGAGATAGGCGACGACGTTGAAAAAATTCGCGAGCTTTTCGCTTCAACTGCATATTCAAGGCTGCCCGTGTTCGAGGGCTCTATAGATAATATTGTAGGCGTTTTGCTGCAAAGCGACTTTTTTGAGATGTATTTGAGCAAGCAGGGCGATATCTCGCAAATAATGCACGAGCCTGCCCACCTTATCGAGCATACAAGGGTGTCAGAGGCTCTGCGCATAATGCAGAAAGAAAAAATGCACATGGCAGTCGTCCATGACGAGTACGGCGGCACGCAGGGAATTGTTACTCTTGAAGATATTATTGAAGAGCTTGTCGGCGAGATATATGACGAAAGCGACGACGAGGATAATTCTTTCATAAAAATTTCCGATACCGAGTTTGACGTAGATGCCGAAATGTCGCTTTACGATATGCTTGAAAATATGGGTCTGCCTGCCGATACGGTGGAGAGCGAAATGTCCTCTTTGGGCGGATATATAATGGAACTTGCAGGCGAGATACCCGCCGAGGGCGAAGTGGTGCGCAGCGATGTTTTTGAAATGAAAATACTGCGCAGCGACGACAGAAAGATCTACCGCGTAAAGGTAACTATCATACAAAAGGAAGATGAATAATGTCAAAGCAGATAAGATATGAAAAAATGCACAAGTACGAAAAAGCGTACAGAATATCAGCGATAATAACCTATATTGCAGCCGCCGCTGCGATCATCTCGTGTATATTTACCGTGCCGGGAATGGATACCTCGGGCAGCCAGCCGCTGCTTATAGTATACAGCTGTATATACGCCGCGTATACGATAATGCTCTTCGTGTGCGCACTGCTTGCCTTTTTGTATTTCAAGAATACCAGAAAAGAGTACGCCGCAGTGCAGTCGCTTATGCTTTTGCTGGCAGGCGCGTTTACGCTTGCAAACGTAAAGATGTTCATCGTGCTGTTTTTGTACGGCGCAGGAATGGACAGCACCGTTGAAAAGGTGTTCGGCACGAATATGGACGAGCTTACAAAAAGCTTCACGGCAGGGTGGATAATGCTAGCCGTAGGGTTTGCGATAATAATGCTGCTGGGTATGCTGAGCATTGTAAGACTTGCAGCAAAGAGATATTCATAAAAGTTAACAGGTAAAAAGCAAGGGCAGCCGAACTGAATCGACTGCCTTTTTTATAGCAGTGTATCGCCTCGTCCGAGTCGGTTTTTGCAGGCATCTTTCCGCCAATACGTCGTTGCCCTCCCTTGCCATACACAAAGTATGCCGGCGGTCGGTCGCCTAGTCTTGACGAAAATCTGCTCT
>CANRPG010000206.1 GCA_947632425.1 uncultured Clostridia bacterium
GACATTCCCGTATGCGTGGCAAAAACGCAGTATTCGCTGTCCGACGACCCTGCAAAACTTGGCAAGCCGCAGGGGTTCAAGATCACCGTGCGCGACCTTAAACTGTCGTCGGGCGCAGGGTTCGTGGTGGCATACACGGGCGACATCATGACCATGCCGGGTCTGCCAAAACTGCCTGCCGCAAACCTTATTGACTGCGACAACAGCGGCAATATCACGGGTCTTTTCTAAATTTCAGAGGGTGAACTATAATGAGCAGTAAAAAGCACAAAAACCGCAATCACGCAAATAATCGCAATAATCAGCATAGGCAGAATAATCAGCCTAAAGCAAATCAGCAAAAGCAAGGTCAGGCTAAGGCAAATCAGCAAAAGCAGAATAATCAGCCTAAGGCAAATCAGCAAAAGCAAAATCAGCCAAAAGCAAATCAGGCGGCAAAGGCGGCACAGGCTGTTAAAGAAGTTAAAGAAACAAAGGCTGTAGAAGCGGCTGAAACCTTGGTAGAAACTTTTGACGATACTGTCGTAAAGCCTGCGGAGCAAAATGAAGCCCCTGCAACGGCTGAAAACTCTAAAAAAGATACAAAACCTACAGAAGATGCAAAAGCAGCAAAAGCTAAAACAACGGACAAACAGGAAACCGCGGAGAAGTCCGAAGGATCTGCCAAAGCTACAGAAGATACAAAAGCTGACAAAGCCGAAACATCTGACAAACAGCAAGAAGCGAAAGAGAAGTCTGAAACTACAGAAAATACAGAAAATACCGAAGGCAAAAAGCGCGGACTGAAAAAGAACAGCATAGCCCTTATTTCGGTGTTCGGCGCGTGCTTGCTTTTGAACATTATAGCGCGGCTTTCAACGCCGTTTGCAGACTTTTATCTTGACCACATCTTCCCGATATGGAACAACACCTTCGGCAGGCTGCTGTCGTGGCTGCCGTTCTCGCTGGGCGAGATACTTATTATAATAGCGCTGGCAGGGCTGCCTATATCGCTGATAGTTTACATAGTGCTGATGTGCATTAAAAAAGGCAAGCGCAGAAGGGTATCACACATATACTTCAAAACGCTTGCGTGGTGCTTAGCATACGTGCTGGTTACCGAAACGCTCAACTGCTTTATAATGTATCAGTGCTCAACGTTTGCTTCTAAAAACGGCATTTCACAGGATACATACACCACCTCGCAGCTGCTTGACGTATACGAAAAACTTATAGAGCAGACTAACGAGGCATCAGCGCAGGTGCAGCGAGACGAAGACGGCAAATTTATTCTTACCGCCGACCTTGACGATACTGCCGCCGCGGCTCTGGAGAACATAAGCGGCGATTACCCGATACTCAAAGGCTTTTACACTAAACCCAAGCCCGTTATAAATTCGTATTTTATGAGCCAGCAGTACCTTATGGGTGTGTATTTCCCGTTCACGCTGGAAGCGAATTACAACAAGCTTATGTATGCCTCAAACAAGCCCGAAACGGTAGTGCACGAGCTTGCCCACACGCAGGGAATTATATTAGAGGACGAAGCGAATTTTGTGGCATTTCTGGCGTGCTCGCAGTCTGAAAATGCGCAGTACCGCTACAGCGGCTATCTCTCGGCGCTGAAGTACGTGCGCACAAGGGCGTTCGATGCCGTTGCGGACAAAGACCCTGCTCTGCGTGAGCGGCTTGACGAAATGGAAACGCACATAGACTACGGCATATGGGTGGATATGTTTGAAAATCAGGCATACTGGCAGGGGGTTCAGGAGGACGAAGAGGCTATAATACCGTCGTCTACCGTGAACGAGCTTGCAGATGCGGCTATGAACGGCAGTCTGAAATTCAACGGCGTTGCAGACGGCAAGGACAGCTACGGCAGAATGGTCGATCTTTTGCTGAATTACTATTATGATAAGGGTCTGGTGTGATGACGATAACGACTTACAGCCCCGAAGAAACTATAGCATTTGCGCAGAAAGTAGGGGGTCTTTTGCGCGGCGGAGATGTGATAGCTTTCCGCGGCGGACTGGGCGCAGGCAAGACCACGTTTACAAGAGGGCTGTCGCTGGGGCTGGGGCTTGGCGACGATGTGACCTCGCCGACATTTGCGCTTGTGAACGAGTACAGAGGGGAAAATATAAGCCTTATACATTTTGATATGTACCGCATAAACGGCGGCGCAGACCTTGAAACAACGGGCTTTTACGACTATATGGACGAGGACACCGTGATAGCCGTTGAGTGGAGCGAGAATATCGCCGGGGAGCTGCCCGAAAACTGTATTTTTATAGACATAAAACGCGTTGACGACAACACTCGCGCTATCACATTGCAGGGAGATGAACGCTTTGCTGTGCTTGGGAATTGAAACTTCGGGCAAGACCGCCTCGGCGGCAGTATGCGACGGGGAACACATCATCGGCGAGAGTATACTTTACACAAAGCTTACACATTCGCAGGTGATACTGCCGATGGTGAAAAAGCTGCTGGAGGACTGCTCGCTTACTCTGCGCGACATTGACCGCATTGCGGTCGCGAACGGCCCCGGCTCGTATACGGGGCTGCGCATAGGCATAGCTGCTGTTAAGGGTATGTGCATGGGGCTGGAGTGCGAGTGCTGCGGCGTTTCAACGCTAATGGCGCTGAGTTTTAATGTGTGCGCGGCTAAGGGCATGGTGCTTGCTGTGCTTAAAGCGCGTACTGATATTTACTATCTCGGCGGATATGAGGTAGACGGGGGCAGCGTGAAGTGTGTGTATCCCGATCGCGTTTGCACCGCGCAGGAGCTTAAGAGTACGCGCAGGGAATTGACGGCGATGTGATA
>CANRPG010000207.1 GCA_947632425.1 uncultured Clostridia bacterium
ACCGAGCGTTCATTTATGTACCTGTAATCAAGCTCAAGTTGTTGCTCATCGGACATTTGGGTGGTATCTTCAAGCTGCCAATAGCAGCTGAGACCCGGTTTTACGAGAAGCCTGTCTTCGGGCAGCTGTGCTTGTTCTGATGGAACAAAAGGTCTTGGACCTATTACCGTCATACTGCCTGTCAGCAGGTTTATTGCCTGAGCTGTTTCATCAAGGCTTGTGCGGCGGAGAAATTTACCTACCTTTGTTATTCTCGGGTCGTTCTCCATTTTGAAATGCACGCCGCGGCACTCATTCTGCTCTTTCAGCTCAACTTTTATCTGCTCGGCATCCATACGCATAGTGCGAAACTTAACCATTTTAAATACTTTATTGTTTCGGCCTACACGTTCTTGCACAAACAGCGGATTGCCCGGGTCGTCTATAACGATCGCAAGTGCGATTATGAGATATACAGGCAGACCTACTGTAAGGCAGAGGACAGATACAAAAATATCGAAAGCGCGTTTAATGAAATCATAGACGGGCTTCTTTTTATATTCGAGCCTGACAGGAGCATGGGTAGTGGTTTCGATGACTTCGGGAGCATCTGCCAATGCTACGTTTCCTACAACATCTTCGCTCATATGTACATTCACTCACTTTTCTTTGTTTCCTGACTTTTGCGTACTCTTTTTCTGTTTTTCTGCGATTTTTACCCTTTTTGTTCTTATAATCGTATTTATCGGTACATGGTAGTGCATAGGATAAACTTTGCAAAAAAGGTTCTGCAAAGTTTGGGCTTTTACGATTAAATTATACAAAAGGTTATTTACAACGAAATTTGCTGCCTCGATTCTCTATATATTGTACTTAATGCACTATATCTGCTCGGAATTCAGCAAAAATTCGCTCTATATTGTGTATTATATCATAATTCACATGCGTTGTCAATAGATTTTGCGATATTTCCTCCAAAAGGCTAAATTGTATATTTCTTGTAAAAGTGGCGGTTAATATTAAGTATAATGCGAAATAATAAGTGGCAGATTGCTCAAATGTGAAAAAATATCGTTTTTTTTTTTTTTTTGAAGAAATGGTAGAGATTTACATATTTTGATATGCTTAATTTAATTACGTCCTTCCAAAATTTATGAATTTTTTCTGAACATTACGCCGGCAACGACAGGTCCGGCATTTATGGCAACAGCTGCGCCTATCTGTGTGGCAAACTCGGGCGGATAGCCAAACCGTTTTATACACTCGTCTTCAAGTTCTTTAAGAATAGACTCATCGCTGCCATAGATAAGGCAATACGGGGTCTGGGGTATCATAGTTTCCAGAGCATGGTCAACGATACGCGGAACAACAGCTCTGTCTCCCCTGACCTTATCATATGTAGTAATTGCGCCGTCGTAGATCTTCATTATGGGGCGCAGACCGAGCATTTCGCCTACAAAGGCTGCTGCCGAGGGTATTCTGCCCGATTTTTTGGCATATTTAAGAGAATACGGAGCAAAATAGATCATGACGTTTTCAGCCCAGTCATTAAGATAGCGGACTATTTCGTCAAACTGCGCGCCGCGCTCTATCATGCCGGCAGCCTGCACGAGCGGATAGCCGTATGCGCAGGTATAATTACGCGAATCTACGATGCCTATATTGAATTTACCGGTGGCATCTTTATGGTTTTCAAAGAAGTTGTCTCTTGCCATGCAGGCGTTATTATAGGTAGCCGAGGCATTTTTATTGATAGACATATACACGACTGCATCATATCCATCGTTATACAGTTCCTCAAAGGCGTTTTCAAACTCGTACTCAGTTATCTGCGAGGTAGACGGCAGACCATCGTAAGCCTCCATTATTTTATAGAAACCTGCGTTATCAAAATCGACTCTGCTGGTATAGCTATCGTCACCGACGGCGACTTTGAAGTTCATCATTTTTATATTACAGTCTTTTTCCTGCTGCGCGGTAAGGTCGCAGGCGGAATCGGTCATAAGTTTTATTTTCGACATAGTTACCCTCCGTTCGCGCTTATACTATTATATATGGTATACAAATAAATTTCAAGTGATAATTTTTGACAAAGAAAATATATTTACATATTTTTCAGGTTTGCAAATTTGCCCTGATATGTAAGATCGGGATAGCCCCACTGCCGCAGCACTTCATACGCTGCAATTGCCACGCTGTTTGACAAATTCAGGCTTCGCAGCATATTTCTCATGGGTATGCGCACACAGTTTTCGAGATTTTTTACCAGCAGCTCCTCGGGCAGACCTTTATCTTCTCTGCCGAAAACGAGGTACGAGCCGTCGGGATAGCAAGCATCGCTATGCACTTTACAGGCCTTTGTTGAAAAGAAGAAGTATGGACCGCTGTTTTTTGCGAAAAAGTCTTCAAAACTATCATACTCAAAAATATCCAGTTTATCCCAATAATCGAGCCCTGCGCGCTTGAGATGCTTATCGGTAATTTCAAAACCGTATGGCTTTATCAGGTGCAGCTTCGCGCCTGTTACTGCGCAGGTACGCGAGATATTGCCTGTATTCTGCGGTATCTGCGGCTGAGCTAATACTATATTAAGTGTCATATGGCATACTCCATTCCGCAAAAGCACACATTTAAAGGCAGTTCTGTATTTTTTAGGAAAAATATTCCTCTCTACACACAGACTATCTTATATTATATCACATTTTCCCTCAGTTTACAAGCTTTTTATAAAATTTTTTTATGATTTGTACACACAATATTTATGAAGTCATATAGAAAGGAAAAAATA
>CANRPG010000208.1 GCA_947632425.1 uncultured Clostridia bacterium
TAAGGAGCTTGGAAAAAGGCAGATACGGCTTGGGCTTTGCGAAAGATTTTGCAGACAAGAGCAAGGACGAGCTTATTAAAATGCTTTATCAGCCCTCGAGCGAGAGGCAGTTTATAATGTATGAGGCACTTCGCAAGGGTGCGACTGTTGACGAACTTTGGGAGCTTACTAAGATAAAGAAGTATTTTATAGAGCAGATGAAAGAACTGGTTGACGAGGAAAACGCTCTTATTGCAAACAAGGGCAGCGTTCCAAATGCAGAAGTTCTTGCGGCGGCGAAGAAAGACGGTTTCTCGGACAAATATCTTTCGCAGATACTTGAAGTGCCCGAGGAGGACATAAGAAACGCGCGCAAGGCGTCCGGAATTACAGAGGCTTGGCACAAGATACACGTTAGCGGCACGCCCGATGCAGGCTACTATTACTCTACCTACAACACGGAAGATACCTCGGAGGTATCGCAGGGCAAGCCAAAGATACTCATTCTCGGCAGCGGCCCGAACAGGATAGGTCAGGGCATTGAGTTTGACTACTGCTGTGTTCACGCGGCGAACTCACTGAGAAGCCTTGGTTTTGAGACGATCATGATAAACTGCAACCCGGAGACGGTATCTACAGACTATGACACCTCGGACAAGCTGTACTTTGAGCCGCTGACTCTGGAGGACGTACTGAGTATTTACGAGAAAGAAAAGCCTGTTGGCGTTATAGCGCAGTTTGGCGGACAGACGCCGCTGAACCTTGCTGCGGATCTAAAAAAGTACGGTGTGAACATTCTTGGCACGACACCCGAGACTATCGATCTTGCAGAGGACAGAGACCTGTTCCGTGCGATGATGGACAAGCTCTCGATACCTATGCCGGAGTCGGGAATGGCTGTTACTGTAGATGAGGCTCTTGAAATTGCTGACAGGATAGGCTACCCCGTTATGGTGCGCCCGTCATATGTTCTGGGCGGCAGAGGCATGGAAGTCGTTCACGAGCCGGAGAGCCTGAAAGTTTACATGGCTGCTGCGGTAGGCGTTACGCCTGACAGACCGATACTGATAGACCGTTTTCTGCACAATGCTACAGAATGTGAGGCTGACGCTATAAGCGACGGTGAGAATGTATTTGTTCCTGCGGTAATGGAGCACATAGAGCTTGCCGGCATACATTCGGGCGACTCTGCCTGCATACTGCCCTCGCTCAACATCAGCGACGAAAACGTCAAGGTGATAAAAGAGTACACCAAAAAGATAGCCAAAGAAATGAATGTTCGCGGACTTATGAATATGCAGTACGCTATTGAGGACGGCAAGGTGTTCGTGCTGGAGGCTAACCCGAGGGCATCGCGCACTGTGCCGCTGGTATCAAAAGTTTGCGGCATACAGATGATAGCTTTGGCGACAGAGATAATCACGAGCGAATTTACACACCGCCCCTCGCCTATCCCCTCTTTGAAGGAAAAGAAATTCTCGCATTACGGCGTAAAAGAGGCTGTGTTCCCGTTCAATATGTTCCCTGAAGTTGACCCGATACTGGGCCCTGAAATGCGCTCGACGGGTGAGGTGCTCGGCATTTCTTCAAACTTCGGCGAGGCATACTACAAGGCGCAGGAGGCAACGCAGACGACTATAAAGACATCTGGCACGGTGCTTATAAGCGTAAGCGACCGCGACAAGGGCGAGCTTGAACAGGTGGCACGCGGATTTTACGATTGCGGATTTAAGATAGTCGCGACCAAAGGCACTGCCGACTTTATCAAAAAATGCGGCATTGAGTGCGAGAGCGTTCACAAGCTGCAAGAGGGCAGACCTAACATTCTTGACATGATCTCGAACGGTCAGGTGGATATAATCATCAACACGCCCGATGACAAGCAAGGCACTGCGGACGACAGCTACATCAGAAAGAGCGCGATACGCAGCAGGGTGTTCTATGTTACGACAATGGCGGCGGCAAAAGCTACCATCGAGGGCATAAAGGCTGTTACAAAGCAGTCGCCCGACCATATAAAGTCGTTGCAGGAATATCACAGCGAGATAATTGACGCGTAAGATGAATTAAATTGCGCTTACGCGCAAACCTGCGGAACGGTTAAGTGCCAAACAGCACGCAAAACTTTAAGTTCTTGTCAAGAAACTAAAAGTTTTCGGTCAAGCCTTTTTCAAAAGGCTTGCGGGGCGTGGGGCAGAGCCCCACAAACACGACGTGCGCTCTGAGAGGGGTGAATATTAAAACAGTCCGGTGGACTGTTTTAATAGAGGGGAGGCTCTGCAAGAGAGAGCCTCCCCTTTGAGAAGACCTAGCAATTTTTCCTGCGCACGCTTGCGTGTGCAATATCATTGTTAAAAATTTACGTATTTTATTTGTTATGAATTTTTCACATTGTACGGCGTTCTCTGAGAGAACGCGTAAAGTTTGATATTACTACCACTTAGGGAACGCCCTCTCTTGCATGGGCGTAGCGTTCCCTTTGGGAACGCCTGAAGAATTATTTCGCCCCAAAAATTAAAAGCGAAATAATTCTTCCCCACGGTCATTTACGACCGCTACACCCATTTGCTGAGCGCCTGCCGTATGGGAATGTCGCCGTGCTGCGGTAGCGTTCGCAAGCGACCGCAGGCGACGGGGGGTTCACTCGGCGTATGCTCGCATACGCTACGACCCATGATGACCCTTTTGAAAAAGGGTCAATCGAAAACTTTTCCTTTCTTGACAAAACTTAAAACGTTTGCGTACTGTGGAGCGGTGAACGAAAAAAGCCCGTCACACCGAAAGG
>CANRPG010000209.1 GCA_947632425.1 uncultured Clostridia bacterium
TTGCAGGGATTTTCCTCTTGAAAAACAATCCACCGGATTGTTTTTCAATTCACCTTTTTCGGAGCGCACGCTGTGTCTTTATGGGGCGCTGCCCCATACCCCGCAAGCCTTTTGAAAAAGGCTTGACCGAAAACTTTTAATTTCTTGACAAGAACTTAAAGTTTTGCTTACTGTTACGGCGAACCGTTCGCGCTGTCCGCGCTCGGATAAATATTTATCTTAAATCTTCTCATTCCTCAATATGGCTCGCGTACTTGCTCATGAACGCATCGTACTGCGCGATAAAATCTTCGTTGGATACCTTTATTCCGCCGAGATATTTGTGCGTTGCAAAGCTGTTTCGCTGAACCTCTATTATCGCCACCGCAACGTTTGAGCAGTGATCTGACACCCTCTCAAAATCGTTGAGCATATCGTTCAGCACAAAGCCCATTTCTATAGTACATTCGCCCTTTTGCAGGCGTGCTATGTGCTTCGCCTTTATGTCCATTATAAGCCTGTCTATGACCTGCTCCAGCGGCTCTACCTTTTTTGCCGCCGCAATGTCCTCATGGTCAAAGGCATCGGTCGTTATGTCAAGTATCTCTTCAATCGCCTCTGTAAGCGTTTGCAGCTCGCGCGTTGCAATGCTTGAAAAACCTATCTTCTTTTCGTGCATCTCATCGGCGGATTTCAGAAGATTCACCGCGTGGTCGCCTATCCTCTCAAAGTCGTTTATAGAGTGCAGTTGCATTGTCACCTGGTGCGAGTCGTGGTCGGAAAGCGACTTGCTCGATACCTTTACAAGATACGTCCCCAGCTTGTCCTCGTATTTGTCCAGCTGCTCCTCGTTAGCCTGTATCTGTTCGCGCAGTTTTGTGTCGTAGTTCTGCGTGAGTTTTATCGCCGTAAGCAGCGAGGAACGCGCTATTTTAGCCATTTCAACGGTCTTTACAAAGCACTCGTTTATAGCTACCGACGGCGTGTTGAGAAGTCGCTCGTCTATAAAGCTCTGCTTGTCGTGACCCTTGTTTTCGTTGATTATCTTGTCTGCCAGCTTTTCAAGTGCCTTCGGGAACGGGAAAAGTATTATGGTATTTATAATGTTGAACGCCGTGTGCATCGCAGCTATACCAACAGCATCTATAGGCTTATCAAAGAACGAGAAGTGCACTATAGCATTCGCGGTGTATATAGGTATCATAAATACCAGCATGCCTATTATTTTTATAAGCGTGTGAATAATAGCGACCTTTCGTGCTTTTCTGCTTACGCCTATACTTGATATAAGAGCCGTCGCGCAAGTACCGATGTTAAGACCCAGCACCAGCGGTATAGACATACCCACCGTTATGTTGCCCGTTACCGCCAAAGCCTGCACAATGCCTATCGCCGCCGCAGAGCTTTGAATTATTCCCGTGAACGCGGTAGATATGATCACCGCAACAATGGGGTTGTCAAACATCAGCAATAGCTCTCTGAACGCAGGTGTTTCAACCAAGGGCGAGACCGAATCAGCCATGAGCGTCATGCCGAACATCAGTATGGCAAAACCCACAAGAATTGAGCCTATACTGCGCTTTTTGCTGCTCTTTGCAAGCATGAAAAGTATAATGCCCACAAACGCGAACGCAGGCGCAAAGTTTTCGGGCTTTAACATTTTCAGCCAGAAAACGTCGCTTTCAAGCCCCGTCAGCGAGAGTATCCACGCCGTGAGGGTCGTGCCGATGTTTGAGCCGAATATAACAAACACCGTCTGCGATACCTGCATAATGCCCGAGTTTACCAGACCCACAAGCATAACCGTCAGCGCCGATGACGACTGTATAGCAACGGTTATGCCCATGCCCAGCACAATGCTCTTCAGCGGATTGGAGGTCATTTTTTTGAGCATTTCCTCCAGCCTGCCGCCTGCCATTTTCTCCAGCGAGTTTGACATTCTGTCCATGCCGTAAAGAAAGAACGCCAGTCCGCCCAGCAGCGTTATGATATTGAAGATGTAATCCATTTATATTTTCCTCTCCGTTTTAAAACGGGAAAATTCTCTGTCTATCATTTCCGTATGGATCTATTGTATCACAATTATGTTAAATCTATAGACACGCTTATGTTAAATCTGCGTTAAAAGACGGAGAGGCGTTTTGTTCTTTATATTTGCGCTTACGCGCGGCGCAGGAGCGCACACATTGAACGCCCACAACGCGCAAAGTTTTAAATCTTGTCAAGAAACCATTTATTCACCCAGTTCCTCTCGCACCTCCATTAGTATTCCTCCCAAAAGATTCTGCCCTTTGCCGTCTACCGTGCCCCATATCCTGTCGCCCCAGTCGTTGCCCTCTTCAAGATACGCATCGCCTGTTGCCAGCAGCTTTTCTTTAAGCTCCTCATTCTGCGAAAACTTCGCAAAAACTATCTCTTTCATAACGCGCACTTTTATCTGCTCCCAGTCAGGGCGCAAAGAGACTTCCCTGCCCCTGTGCTTGGACTGCGACGGCGAAAGATCTGCAAACTGCTCCCTGCGCGCCCTGTCAGCGCACTTCTGCGCCTGAAAAGCCGCCTCGCTGCTGTGATACACAATGCCGTCATACTCTACGTCCGCCTCGTAAAAATTGCTCAGAAAGAAGTACTCATCTCTGAAACTGTCTATCTTCTGTATGCCCATATTCGCTCCTTAATATCTGCCGTCATTCACAAAATACACCTTGTACCACACAAGGAAAGTAAACACCGTCCATATCTTGCGGCTGTTGTCAGCCTTGCCGC
>CANRPG010000210.1 GCA_947632425.1 uncultured Clostridia bacterium
CTTACCTGTTCTCAAACGCCGTATTTACGCATGAAACGGGCGTGCCGATGATGCGCTCTATGGTGATAGATTTCGGCTACGACAAGACGACCCACACGCTTGACACACAGTATATGCTGGGTGACTCGCTGCTGGTTGCGCCCGTGTTCAACGAGGAAGGCACTGCTGATTTCTATCTGCCGACCGGCGGCAAGTGGACTGACATTCAGACGGGCGAGAAGCTGGAGGGCGGCTCGTGGTACACCAAAAAGTACGATTATTTCGGGCTTCCGCTGTACGCTAAACCCGGCAGCATAATACCGTTTGGAAACTTCACGCGCAATGTTGAGTATGATTATCTTGACGGCACGGTGTTCAAGATCTACGGCTTGCAGGAGGGCAAAACTGCACAGCGCAAGATATACGACAAAGATGCGAATCTGATCTTTGAGATAACGGCGCAGCGCACCAAAGAGGGCATAAAGCTTTCGTACACCAAGACCGACAAGGCGTTCACGGTAGAGTGCGCATGCTGCGGCAAGAGCGTTGAATGCGCTCCCGGCAGTGACAGCGCTGTGATAGAGCTGTAAGGAAGGTAAATAACAAAGCTCCCGAGGGTGAAACTTCGGGGGCGTAATTTTTTTATTTGCGCTTACGCGCGGCGCAGGAGCGCACCACTGCCCCACACTTTTCATCATTATTTTAGAAATAACAGCGAATTTGTAAAACATTAACAAAACACATACACTATATTATAACAATATAAATGAATTTTCAAAACATACACAAAAACTTAGACAATTCTATTGACACATGGGATTTTTTGTAATATCATTAAGTTAATATTAAATACACGAAAGGGGCAATAAACCATGAGTAAAACCAAAAGAAAGCGGATACTTTTACTGTCCGTGGTGTTTCTGGCAATAGTTGCTGCTATAGTTACGGCATTTTCAATATATGTTCATGTCATTCGCAAAAACTCCTTAGACCCCACAAAGCCCGTGAAAACAGGTCTCAAGCCCCTTAAAGAAGTGATCGCCGAAGCAGAGCTCCCCGTAGGCGAATATGAAAACCTTGATTTTTCCGAGGCAAAGCTCGTGCTTCCCGAAAAAGCTGAGACCCTACACAGCCATTACAGGCTGATTCGCAATGAAATATTTTCCCCCGAAGAATGCAGCCAAATGGCATGGGATTATATAATCAAAGGTTTCGGGATCAACCCTGACGATCTGTCTACATTACAAGATAAGAACGGCGATCCACCTACTGCTATAACATATACTTCCGATCTTGAAAATGAGATCTCACTGTATGATTATGCATATCAATATGATCAAAATGGCGCTGTTGTTTATGTTATTGACGACAGCGAATATGCCGAGCAGGTTGACAAAGAAAAGGGCTTTGGTTATCGCGACTGGTACTATTTTTGTTACTTTGACATCTCCGGCAGCACGTATCTGCAAAGTTACATGGACAGAAACCAGACCATACAGGGAACGGTAGTAAAAGAAATAGATGTTACTGATGACAAACTGCTCGATGAAGCATATCTTGTGGCAGGTGTTGAATATACTCCGCGGCAGGCTATGGCGTATGCCGAAAGCAGGCTCGACCTTGTAAAAAATAATCTCGGCACTGACGATTATGCTCCAGTAAAAGTTATCGTAATTAAAAATTCCGATAATGAGTACTATTCATATGGTGTGCTTTTTCAATACCTCACCGACGGCGTACCCATGCTTGATGCCCTGCCCGTAACCGTAGACTATGAGGAAAGCGACTATTCGTTTTCAAAAATGAATCTGACGGTATCGGTTATAGCGCCCGATGTCCTCGGAGGCATTTTCAATTCACCGTATACCATAGTCGGCAATGACGGCGAGCTTAAAGATAAGTATCTGCCGCTTGATATGGCTATAGAAAGAATGAATACATACTTTGCAGATATGTATACGCAGAAGTTCACTGAGGTATCTATAAGGTACGCAGCAAAATATGATCTGCATGAAAATTCTTCCTTGCCCGACGATACAAAACTGTACACAAAACCGTACTGGTGCTTTACCAAATCAAACGATAACGGCTTCAGGTATAGTCCCAGTCTATATGAATATAGCGAAGAATATATCCTTGTAGATATGCAGACCGGTGAGATATTTTATTTTAACCCCGATACCTATTGTTTCATAAGCAGTTTTGATTGATAATAAAAAAGAGCCAACTAAGGCTCTTTTTTAGTGGCAAGAAAACTAGAAGCAAGAAGCAAGAAATTGCTATTTCAGCGTTTGCACGTTATTTTAATATTTGCGCTTACGCGCGGCGCAGGAGCGCACACATTGCCCCCACAAAAGTTTGCTATCATTACTTTACCCATAATATTCACCCTCCCACAAACCGCCCTAAAGAAAGATAGCTGGCAGAATATTCTTCCAGCACCCTTTGGAGAAGATAGTGTGGGGATATTCTATAAATTTGTTTACATGAGTTTTTTCATATTGTACGGCGTTCCATAATGGAACGCGGAAAGATAGCTATGCGCTACAACTAGGGAACGCCCTCTCTTGCAGGGCGTTCCCTCTTGAAAAACAGTTCACCGAACTGTTTTTCAATTCACCCTTTGCGGAGCGCCTGCCGTATGGGGATTTCGCCGTACTGCGGTAGCGTTCGCAAGCGACCGCAGGCGACGAGGGTTTCACCCTCGACCTGACAAGCCTTTTGAAAAAGGCTTGACCGAAAACTTTT
>CANRPG010000211.1 GCA_947632425.1 uncultured Clostridia bacterium
GATACGCAGACCAAAGGGTCTGCTCCCGACGTATCGGACAATTATAACATAACGCTTTCGCTTTTATGTTATAATAGTATCAAATAAATACCATAATATTTTAAGGAGGATATGCTATGAAAAAATGCAAACAACTGTTGGCTGTAGCAGTGGCTGTAATGTCTGTAATGTCGCTGGGCGCGTGCGGAAATTCCGGCAGCTCTGCGGCGGTATCAAGCAATGCAGGCGTTGAACTCAACTCAGAAAAAGCCGAGCAGCTTGAAAGCGCTGTTGAGGACGTTGACTGGGGCAACACCGAGCTTGCAAACACCACACTGAAATGGCTTGCACACTACGACATAAACCCTGCTGACGGAAAGACCGAGGACCCTGCGATAAAACTGTTCAAGGACAAGTATAACGGCACTATCGAATGGGTACAGGCGACTTGGGAGACACGCTATACAAAGCTTGCTTCTCTCGTTTCTTCAAACGATTCGCCCGATATGTTCCCAAGCGGTGATATGGACGCGTTCCCGAAGGGCGCTATTGCAGGAATGTTCCAGCCTATCGACGATTACGTTGACCTCAGCACGGAATACTGGGCAGACGTAAAAAAGGCTTGTGATGTATTCACGGTAGGCGGCAAGCACTACATTGCTGTGATCGATGTTGTTCCCGACCTGGTATGTATTTACAACACCACATTTGTTGAAGAACACGGCTATGAGCAGCCTGCCGACCTGTATGCAGCAGGTGAATGGACTTGGGACAAGATGAGAGAAATGGCTATCGATTTCTCCGACGTTGACAAGGAAATGTACGGCTTTGACGGCTGGTGGTGGTGGCACGGCGTAACCCACACAACCGGTGTGCCTATAATCGGCTATGAAAACGACCAACTGGTAAACAATCTTGAAAACGCCGACATACTTAAAGCAGAAAACTTCATTTACGACCTTACAAAGGCTAACGTAAAATACCCTGCACACCTCAACAACTGGCACGTAAGAGGCTCTAACGATGAGGGTACTATAGGACTTGGACAGGGACTTACTCTGTTCTGCCCGTGCGGACTTTACGAAATAGAAGATGCTCCTGCAAACACTGAGCTTATGGGCGACATTTCAGCAGGTGAGGTAATGTTCGTTCCGCTGCCTTCACAGGACGGCTCTGAGCCTTATATGCAGTCACGTGCTTCAGGCTATCTGCTCGTTGCTGGCTCTAAGAATCCCGAGGCATTTGCGGCATTCATGCTTTGCAGCAGAGTAGCCACCATGGACGAATCCGTAAAGGCTATATATCTTTCGACCCTGACAGACGACTACGGCTGGACTCAGGAAATGATAGATATGCGCGAGGAGTGCTACAAACTGGCATACGAAAAGCCCGTATTTGAATTCGGCAATGCTATATCGCAGGAATTCAGCGACGTATACGCCAACATAACCGATGCAACATCCAAGACCAACGGCGATGAAAAGACATGGGCTGAGGTTATTTCGGAAAACAACAACGGCGTAAACTACTATCTTGACGATGCTAACAAACAGCTGGCTGATGTAGCCGCTAAAAATCAATAATCAAAACACTTTGGAGGTAATCAACAATGAAAAAGAAACTTGCACTTCTGGCTGCACTTGTAATGGCAGCATCTACGTTCACCGCTTGCGGAGACAGCGACAGTTCTTCTGCCGCACCTGCTGCTGACGACACTTCATCTGTAGCTGAGACCACCACCGCTCCCGAAGAGAGCAAGCCCGAGGAGACCACCGCTGAGGAGACTTCTTCCGAGGCTGATTCTGCTGCTGATGAGAGCAGCGAGGCTGAACCCATTGAGTTCAACGGCACACTTGAAACCACCGGCGACTACCCCGGCGACTGGGCATCTGCTCCGTTCATAATCGACAGTGAAGGCAACACCTCCGGTCAGTTCGATTATATTTATCTGGAGGACTTCAAGGACACCGGCTGCACAGTTACTATCAACTACACCATTGACAAGAAGATAGATATGCAGAACCCCGATGCAGGCAAGACATTCTATGACTTCTATTCTGTGGCTCCGTGCAGTGCAGGCGCAAGCGGCTGGCAGAAGCTGTATGAAAAGGATCAGTCATTCATAACAGGCTATGAAAACAAGAAAGACGTAGTTATCCCCGATCCTAACGACGATACCAAGGAGATAGTAAAGGACGACTACGACAAGGAAGCGTATATGCAGGACGACGGATTTATAGTTGTTTGTGCAAATGACGACGGCACATGGGACGAAGAAGGCACTCTGACATTCAATTTCTCACCCGAGGCTATACAGTTTGTTCTGGCTGACGTTGCCACAAACGATGACGGTTCACAGTGGGGCGGCGTTATCTTCATGGTACATGGTATCATAGTAAAGAGCGTTACCGTTGCCGCACCCGAAGCTGCTGAATAATTTCAGTATTACAAATAACGCAGACACCGTTGGGAGACCCTCCCGACGGTGTTTTTGCGCTGTTGAAAAATAATTTGCTGTATGGTATAATGGGTATAGTTAATTTTTAATATTGCGCTTACGCTGCTAGAGGCAAGAGATTCAGAGGCAAGAGGCAAGAAATTTGGACTTATCTGTAATGCGAAGTTTCCGCAGTACGTTGTAATTAACGTTTCCGCACTACTGACCTCCGTTTCCTTACAAACAAACCCTATGCGTATTTCGCTATTTAGCCTCTACCACAAAGGCACGAAGTTCCGAGCGAAG
>CANRPG010000212.1 GCA_947632425.1 uncultured Clostridia bacterium
GTTCATGGTAAAGCTCCTTTTAGAATTTTAGAAATTAGAGGTTAGAAGTTAGAAACAGTTTTTATAACATTTATGCTGACTTGCTATTCCTGCCGTTTACAAGAGGCAAGAGGCAAGACAAGCGTTTTGAAAGCTTTGCACTAAACTGTAAAAAGCAATTTCTTGCCTCTTGCTTCTCGTTATCTTGCTTCTAGCACCCGACCCACACACTGCTCCAAAGAGACGCAGTTGACAGAATATTCTTTCAGTGACGTCAAAGGAACGTACATTTCTTAGAACAAATCGCTGTGTGAGCCCGTGCGGATAAGTCCCAAAACAAGTCTGTCGGCATAAATTTTGTAGATAAGCAGCCAGTCGGGCTTTATGTGGCACTCTCTCATGCCCTTGTAACTGCGCGAGTTTTCCAACGCATGGTCTTTATACTTCGGTGGAAGCTGCTGCTGTGAGGCAAGCAGCGAGATGACCTCCACAAGTTCCTTTGGGTCGCAGCCCCTTCTCAGTGCAAGCTTGTAGTCTTTCTTAAACTGTCCGGTAAATTCGATCTTAAGCATTCAGAGCCTCCATTGCCGCCTCAACGCTGTCAAACGGGCCGTAGACTTCGCCTTTTTCAGCCGCGCTCATTGCGGCAAGTGTGACAGCATTTGGCGTTTCTGTTGTAAGCTCAAACGGTATGCGCTGCTCCCTTACCACGGTTTTGGCAAAAATGTTGAACGCGGCACTCGTCGACAAGCCTATTTCTTTGCAAAATTTGTCAAACGCGGCCTTGGTTTCTTCGTCCATTCTTATGTTTACATTCGTCTGTGCCATTTTAAGCGCCTCCTTAGTATTCTTTAATAATATTATACGCAATTTTCTATCGTTTGTCAATACATTTCTATCAAAATAATATACAAATCATAGAATTATCATACTATCTCCAAAAGAAAAAAACCTATACCGCTCTTTGACGGCTATCTCATATGCGCGCATGGTGTTTTCATACCCTGCAAAGGCAGAAACCAGCATTATCAGCGTGCTTTCGGGCAGGTGGAAGTTGGTTATAAGCCCGTCAAGCACCTTGAATTCATACCCGGGATAGATAAAAATATCCGTGCTGCCATGGCAGGGCACTATTTTGCCATACTGCTTTGCCACACTTTCAAGCGTGCGACATGATGTAGTACCCACCGCTATGACTCTGCCGCCGCTCTCTTTAGTGTGGTTTATCATGTCGGCGGTTATCTGCGGAAGCTCGTAATGCTCGCTGTGCATTTTGTGATCGAGCACCTTATCTTCCTTCACGGGGCGGAAAGTGCCCAGCCCTATATGCAGCGTAACATACGCTATACCCACGCCCATTTGCTTTATTTCCTCAAGCTGCTGTTTTGTAAAGTGCAGACCTGCCGTAGGCGCGGCTGCCGAGCCCAGTTCGCGGCTGTATACGGTCTGATACCGCTCTTTGTCGCGAAGCTTCTCTGTAATATACGGCGGCAGGGGCATCTGCCCTATCATATCAAGCGCGGAATATATATTGCCGCTCTCGCACTCGAACCTCGCAATGCGGTTGCCGTCGTCTTTCACCTCGATTATCTCGGCTTTCAAAAGCCCCTCGCCGAATACAAACCGCGTGCCGACTTTAGCTTTCTTGCCCGGTCGGCAGATAAGCTCCCACACCATGTTTTCTTTCTGCTCGAGCAGCAAAAACTCTATAAAACTGTGGGTATCCTCGCGCTCGCCGTAAATGCGCGCAGGTATAACGCGGCTGTCGTTGAGCACGAGCAGGTCACCTTTTTTAAGATAATTGCATAGATTATAAAAACGGTCGTGCGCCACCGCGCCTGTTTTGCGGTCAAGGTGTAAAAGGCGCGATGCGTTTCGCGGCTCAACGGGTGTTTGCGCTATAAGCTCCTGCGGAAGTTCATAAAAAAAATCGGAGCGTTTAAGATCGTTAAGATCAAGACTATCGGGCATAAAAAAACCTCATTTGCTTTGGAATAATGTACAGTTATCCGGGGATATTAAGGCTTTGTAAGGTCAAAATCTCCGAAAATGATAAAAATGTGTTGACACGAAGAAAAAATTCTGCTATTATAGTATCAACAGATAGAGGCGCGGCAACGAAAAGTAACTTGCCTTTGCGTGGTAACACGCGGCACACCCCGGTGCATAATGCAAGTGAAAGGCAATGCCGCCGAAGCTTCGGAGAGTGGGGTACTCCGCTGCTGATCACGGTCTTAACAGGGTCGTGATTGTCATCATACAGTATGATGGAGTGCTATTGTTTACCACAGATATGATAAACACACTACTTAATATTATATTGTATGATCGGCTGTTTTTCAACCGATTTTTTTAAATTTCGGGCAAATTTTATGTTTCGTGCATTATGGCACTATTGCAGAGAGTTATTTTGTGTATTTTGCAAAATGCCGGAACAAATGAACATAATAAGGAGTAGGAAATTATGCATTACAATGTTGGTATCATCGGCGCGACGGGCATGGTCGGACAGAGATTTGCATCTCTTTTGGAAAACCACCCCTGGTTTGAAGTAAAGGTGCTTGCGGCATCTTCAAGAACGGCAGGCAAGACATACAAAGAGGCTGTAGGCGAGCGCTGGGCTTTGGATATACCGATGCCCAAAGCTATGGAAAACATGGTCATTATGGACGCACAGGCGGACGTTGAAAAAATTGCCTCAATGGTGGACTTTGAGGCAATTTTTTCAAC
>CANRPG010000213.1 GCA_947632425.1 uncultured Clostridia bacterium
GCGGAAAGGTAATGGCGCAGATGAAGTCATACGACTATGCTAAATACACGGCAAAGGACGTCAAGGCGGCGCTGGAGCATGAGACTTGCTCTATTGAGGACTTCAAAGCTCTGCTCTCACCTGCGGCTGAACCTTTTTTAGAGCAGATGGCAGAGCGGGCTCGGCTTGAAACCAGCAAGCATTTTGGCAACACGGTGTATATCTTTACGCCGCTGTATATAGCGAACTATTGCGAAAATTACTGCGTTTACTGCGGCTTTAACTGCTATAATGACATAAACCGCATGAAGCTTAATGAGCAGCAGATAGAGCATGAAATGAAAGTGATCGCTGACAGCGGCATGGAAGAAATTCTGATACTTACAGGCGAGAGCCGAGCGAAAAGCGACGTTAAATACATAGGCGAGGCGTGCAAGCTGGCGCGCAAGTATTTCAGAATGGTGGGTCTTGAGATATACCCCGTGAACACCGACGAATACAAATATCTGCACGAGTGCGGCGCGGACTATGTTACAGTTTTTCAGGAAACTTACGACAGCGACAGGTACGAGCAGCTGCACCTTTTCGGGCACAAGAGGGTGTGGCCGTACCGCTTTGACGCGCAGGAAAGGGCGATCCTTGGCGGCATGAGAGGGGTAGCGTTCTCTGCTCTGCTGGGGCTTGCGGATTTCAGAAAAGATGCGCTTGCTACCGCTATGCACGTATACTACCTGCAAAGAAAATATCCTCACGTGGAGATGTCGCTTTCATGCCCTCGGTTGAGACCTATAAAAAACAACGACACCATAAACCCTCTGGAAGTGCATGAAAAGCAGCTTTGCCAGATAATTTGCGCTTACAGGATATTTTTGCCATATGTAGGCATAACGGTTTCATCGCGTGAAAGCGCGCGGTTCAGAAACGGCATTGTTAAGATAGCCGCGACGAAGATATCGGCAGGGGTATCAACGGGCATAGGCGACCACGAGAGCAAGTACACCGGCAAAGAGGCTGACGCGCCTGAGGGCGACGAGCAGTTTGAGATAGACGACGGCAGGAGCCTTGGTACTATGTACAAGGATATAGAGGGCGAGGGGCTTCAGCCGGTGCTGAATGATTATCTGTATGTCTGAGATAATTTGCGTAACCAGCCGTGCGCTGTGCAGAGGCGATTTTCTGAGACGTTTGGAAGAGATAGCGCAAAGCTATGTTAAAGGTGTTATTCTTCGTGAAAAAGACCTGACCGAAGAAGAGTATACGGCTCTAGCGAAAGAGGCACAAAAGGCATGCGGCGAAAAGCTGATAATTCACACGCATGAAAAAATTGCAATACAGCTTGGTATAAAAAAGATACATATGCCGATGGCAGCGCTTGAAAATATGCGTATTGACAGGGCGTATTTTGAGGAAGTAGGGGCTTCATGCCACAGCGTGCAGGAGGCTGAAAAAGCGCAAAGAATGGGCTGCACATACATAACGGCAGGGCATATTTTTGCTACCGACTGTAAAAAGGGGTTGCCGCCGAGAGGCATTGGCTTTTTGAAAGAAGTGTGCGAAGCGGTTCACATTCCCGTTTACGCGATAGGCGGCATAGATAAAGAGAATATACAGCTTGTAAAAGAAGCAGGGGCCAAAGGCGCGTGCGTTATGAGCGGCGGCATGGTTTGCGAGAATGCAATAAAGTATTTTGAAGACTTGGGGCGATAATATGGAGATAAAGACAAGGCGTGCGACAGAGCGTGATTTAGAGCGGATAAACGCACTTTTGTATCAGGTGGCAATGGTGCACCACATAGGCAGACCCGACCTTTTCAAGGCAGGCGAAAAGAAGTACACCGATGAGCAGCTTATTGAGATACTGCACGACGATGACAGACCCATTTTTGCGGCGGTAGATGAAAACGACGTTATGCAGGGATATGCGTTTTGTGTTATGCAAAAAAGCGGCGGCGGTGTGCTTACCGATATAAAAACGCTGTACATTGACGACATTTGCGTTGACGAGGCGCAGAGGGGCAAGCACATAGGCACTAAAGTTTATCAGGCCGCGATAGAATATGCAAAAGAACAGGGCTGCCACAACGTTACGCTGAACGTGTGGGAGTGCAACCCACCTGCGATGGCGTTTTATAAGTCGCTGGGAATGAAGCCTTACAAAACGGGCATGGAGGTAATACTTTGAAAGCTCTGGACGTTACTTTGTATGTGTGCACCGACAGCAGACTTATGTCCTGTGAAACGGTTGAGCAGTCGGTGGAAGAGAGCATAAAAGGCGGCGCGACTATAATTCAGCTGCGTGAAAAGAATGCGACGGGCAGGGAGTTTTTCAATCTTGCCAAAAGCGTAAAGAAGATAACCGATAGCTACGGCGTGCCGCTTATTATAAACGACAGGGCTGACATTGCTCTTGCGGCTGACTGTTCGGGCGTGCACGTTGGGCAGAAGGATATGCCGTGCGCAGAACTGAGAAAAATAATGGGCGATAAGCTCATCGGCGTTTCTGCCGCGACTGTTGAAGAAGCCGTGAAAGCGCAGGCGGACGGCGCGGACTACATAGGCGTGGGGGCTGTTTGCCAAACCGGCACAAAGACCGACACGCGAGCGGTGAGCATTGAAACTTTGAAAGAAATCAGGGCGGCGGTGCGCATACCCATGGTGATAATAGGCGGCGTTAACGAAAACACGCTGAGCCGCTTCAAAGGGCTTGGCATTGACG
>CANRPG010000214.1 GCA_947632425.1 uncultured Clostridia bacterium
AATACGTCGTTGCCCTCCCTTGCCATACACAAAGTATGCCGGCGGTCGGTCGCCTAGTCTTGACGAAAATCTGCTCTACAAAAACTGCTTCGCACCTCGCCCCGAGGGGCTTGAGGCGGCTCGGGTTCGGCTCTCCACTGCTTTTAGAACGGTAGCATTTCTTTTTCTTCAATGTCCCGTCGAACGCCCTCCAAGTATTCTTCGGGGTCTATGTTGTTTACGAACCTCGGCTTTTCGGTGCGGCGGAATACCCAGCTGGTGTGCAGCGGCATCTCCATCATAACGTGCAGCGGCTTGTTGGCACGGTCTGCGAAGTATGCCGCATCGGACGTAGAGTTTGCGCCCATGAACACCATAGTGTCGCAGTTGTTCATTATGGTGTGGCTGCCCTGCGGATAGCACGTTTTTAGCTGGTCGAGAGATTGCAGCATCAGCATGGCGGAGATGTTTCTCGCCCTGATGTTGCTTATTATGTTGTCAAAGTTCGCTATGCAGCAGTTTGTCGCAAAGTCGTCCAGCAAAAATGTCACGGAGCGCGGCAGTCTGCCGTCTTTGCAGTTGTTGTCTGCATAGTCGCACAGCTCGCCAAGAGCCTGCGAATAGAAAATGTTTGCTAAAATGTCGTTCGAGCGGTCGGTGTCGGAAGTTATCACGAACAGCGCGGTCTTTCTGTTGGCAAGACGTTTGAAAGAGATGTCGTTGCCTGCAAAAAGCTGCGAGAGCTCGTTGCTGTCGAACACAGAAAGTATTGCCGTCAGCGTTGTTATTATGCAGGAGAGAGTTTTGGAGCTTAAGCCTACAAAAGGACTGAAGAGCTTCCATGCCCTGCTGACCTCGCCGTCCTCCTCGGCCTCATCGCGCAGCCTTATGAAGTCGCGGTAAATGGGTTTGTCTCTCAGCTTGTCGATGTCCTCTTCATCGTAAGCTGTGAAGTCGCCGAGCATTTCCATGACCGTGGTAAGGGTCATCTTCTCGGGCGGAAGATCGCTTTCCGTCAAGTAAGTCAGGAAAGCCGTGAGCATTACCTGTGCGTTGCGTTCCCAGTAGGGGTCGCGCGATGCAGTGCCCTCTTTGCTGTAGGCGTTAAAGACTATCTGCTGCGCCAGCTTTTTTATGTCCTGCGAGGTATGAACGCGTGTTATAGGATTGTAGTGCGCTGAGTTCTCGGGGTGAGTAAGGTCTAGCTTTTTGACTATGTAACCTCTGTCATTGAGGATGTCGCTGATAGAGCGGTATAGACCGCCCTTCGGGTCGGAGATTATCAGGCTGCCGTCTTGCTCGAGGATGTTGAGCACCCCCATTACGGTGGACTTGCCGCAGCCCGACGGCCCGACCACCGCCACGTTGTTGTTAAGCCCCGTTACGCGGCAATCGCGGGACCTCTTGCTGCCGTCAGGCATTACAAGATAGCCTGTGTCTTGTGTTTGTTTTCTTTCTTGGTATCTTTTGATCTTCATATGCTTTGGCTCCTTTCATGGTCATAATGTCACGGTAACATCATCTGCAACGCCAAGTTCTATCGCCTCTTTTGCGTTTAAGTATGTATCACCGTGCATTATCTCGTTCATCTTCTCTACGGTGTTGCCTGTGTACTTTGCGAGCATTTCGCTCATTATGTCTCTTATCGCCAGCAGCGATTCTGCCGTGCTCTTTACCGAGCTTGCACTGCCGCCGCCGCCCGTTATAAGCGGCTCGTGAATGAGCACCTGCGCGTGCGGCAGCATATGCCTGTGCCCTTTGCTGCCTGCCGCCAGAATAACGGCAGCCATGCTGTATGCCTTGCCCGTGCAGATAACATCTATCTGCGTGGTCTTGCTTATTATCTCCATCATGTCGATGATGGCAAGACCCGAACGTACCTCGCCGCCGGGGCTGTCAATAAACAGCGTAATGGGTATGTTGTTTTGTGAGAGGTATATCATGTTTTTGATGATGTCCTCAGCGCTCTCGCTGTCAACAGCGCCGCCGAGGTACAGTTTGCCGTCTGCCGCCAGCAAAGACCCTACGGCAAGTTCGTGCGTGCCGTGCGCGTCCTCGAAAACTATGTACTTGTTTGGCATATGCATTACCCCTTTCGTGTCGTCTCGTGTTCAGCTTACGAATTGATTATACCATGCGCCGCCTGTAAATGAACGGAAAAAAATCTGCGAACGCTTTTTGCCTTGCTCTTTTGTGTATATTGTCGAATAATGTGCTTTAATACATAATATTTTTGTATATTTCGCTGATTTTGAAATTTTTTTGTAACATAACAACTCCTGACCGTGTACATAAAGTTGAAAGCATTTTTCTTGAAAGAAAATTTCTTTAAGGCGAATTATGCCTTTTTGAAGGAATTTTAAAGGAGGAATATTTATGTTTAAAATGGTATGCAAAAATCTCACGGGGCAATTTAAAAAGCAGCGAATGCTGACACTTTTGCTGATTATGAATATTGTGGTATCCTGCCTTGTTATATGCTTTTCATACGGGCTTTACCGCAATTTTCATAACACACTGTCGCAGGGCGAAGAAGAAAGCATTACCTATCTTAATGTTGAAACAAGTAAAGATAATATTACAGAGCTTGAAGATGCACCTGTTGCGCTGCCTGCCGCTGATATTTCGCTTGAAGATATTGCTGAGATCGCGCTTGCCTTTGA
>CANRPG010000215.1 GCA_947632425.1 uncultured Clostridia bacterium
AGATTATATTATAACACACCGCGTTTCAAAAGTCAAGCAGACACAGGAAAAATAAGGCAAGAAAAAATATGCGCGCAAATCTGACATTACTGTTGACAAAGCATGAAAGGTGGTGTATAATATAAAGCATAGTATTGTATATACCGATAATCTTATCAAGAGCGGCTGAGGGTCAGGCCCTGTGAAGCCCGGCAACCTGGCGTTTGTCAAGGTGCTAATTCCTGCGGTTTTACCGAGAGATGAGAGGTATTTGACGGCTAAAGCCGTACAGATATTACTAACGTTTCGCGGAAAAATGCCGTGAAGCGTTTTTTATTTCACAAAAAGGAGCGAAAATTATGGCAAAATATATTTTTACGTCAGAATCCGTTACAGAGGGTCACCCCGACAAGATATGCGACCAGATATCTGATGCTGTGCTTGACGAAATGCTCAGGCTTGACCCACTTTCACGCGTGGCGTGCGAGGTTTGCGTTACCACGGGCATGATACTTGTTATGGGCGAGATCTCTTCAAAAGCAAGCGTTGACATACCTGCGATAGCGAGAAAGACCGTTGAAGAGATAGGCTACGACAGGGCGAAATACGGCTTTGACTGCCACACCTGCTCTGTGATAACGACTATAGACAAGCAGTCGGCTGACATAGCCATGGGCGTTGACAACGCTTTGGAGGGCAGGGCTGAAAACAAGTTTGACACAGGTGCAGGCGATCAGGGTATGATGTTTGGTTATGCGTGCGACGAAACGCCCGAGCTTATGCCGCTGCCGATATCTCTGGCACACAAGCTTGCAAAAAGGCTTACGCAGGTGCGAAAGGACGGCACTCTGGCATATCTGCGCCCTGACGGAAAAACGCAGGTCACTGTAGAATACGACGACGGCAGACCGACGAGGATAGACACGGTTGTGGTATCTTCTCAGCACGACCCCGACGTTATGCTGGAGCAGATACGCGAGGACATTATAGAAAAGGTGATAAAAGCTGTTATACCTGCAAACCTGCTGGACGAGGGAACGAAATATCTTGTAAACCCGACGGGCAGATTCGTTATAGGCGGACCGCAGGGGGACAGCGGACTTACCGGTCGCAAGATAATTGTTGACACATACGGTGGATACTCGCGCCACGGCGGCGGAGCATTTTCGGGCAAAGACCCGACAAAGGTAGACCGCAGCGCTGCTTACGCGGCAAGGTACATAGCAAAAAACATTGTTGCCGCAAAGCTTGCCTCAAAGTGCGAGGTACAGCTTGCCTACGCTATTGGCGTGGCACAGCCTGTTTCTATAATGGTTGACACGTTCGGCACCGGCACAGTTTCTGATGAAAAGCTTGCAGAGGCGGTAGAAAAGGTGTTTGATCTGCGCCCTGCCGCGATAATAAAGGATCTCGATCTGCGCAAACCGCGTTACCGCGCGCTGGCTGCTTACGGTCACATGGGCAGAGAAGATCTTGACGCGCCTTGGGAAAAGGTAGACAGGGCAGATGCTATAAAAGCAGCAGCCGAGGGATAAAAAATGCTTCTTAGTGAAAATTGTGATGTGCTATACATCAGCGAGCTTAACTGCGTATTCGTGAAATGGAAACGCTACTGCGAGGGTGAAGATTACCGCCGTGCGCAGCTGCATGCGCTTGACATAATCGACAAGCACGAGGGCTGCCACTACATTGTTGATATGCGCGACGGCTTCAAGTGCAGCAGCGATGACGACACATGGCTGCACGGACATTTTGCTCCGCTGATATACGACAGCGGTTGCAGGCATTTTTTCTACATAAAGAACTCTAGCAGCCTGCTGGACGGAGAGATAGAGAATCAGTCGGCGCTGATGCAGAGGTTTTTCAACGTGCACTGCTGCGAAAACTTTGACGACATAAAGCTCATATTGCTCTCCGACCCGGAGGTTTTGAAGGGGTAAAGATTAGTTTTAATTTGCGCTTACGCGCAGCGCATGGAGCTCAGTGTCTTGTCGGCTTTAGCCTCCAAGCCACTTGAAAGAATTACTTCGGCGACTTTTATTGGGTCGCCGATTTTGGCGCGGTTCTGCGAACCGCTGAAAACCGTAATTCTTTTGCACAGTGCGTTTAATATCAAAAGCTGTAATCCCTGTCAAGAAAGGAAAAGTTTTCGGTCAAGCCTTTTTCAAAAGGCTTGTCAGGGGTGGGGCAGAGCCCCACAAAACACGACGTGCGCTCTGCTGCTAGAGGTTAGAAGTGAAAAGTTAGAGGTTAGAAATGCTTTTACAGCATTTGCTCAGACCTGCCATTCCTGCATTTCATATTAGAAGCAAGAGGCAAGAAATTTGGGCTTGCCCGTACTGCGAATTTTCCGAAGTTCGTTGCAATCCACATTTCCCGCACTACTGACCTCCGTTTCCTTGCAAACAAACCCTATGCGTATTTCGCTATTTAGCCGTAATCTCAAAGGCACGAAGTTCCGAGTGAAGCGGTCGCGGCATTTCACCAAGGCTCAGCGCGTGTTTGAGGGTGTCGGATACAGCGGTCGCAAGCGACCGCCTGAGGAAGCACGAGGGGGAATTTTAGATAGGAGGGGGCAAGTTTCGCAAGAAACTTGTGGCGGCTGCTTGCAGACGCTATAAAACAGCGCGCCCTTCCTGACATATTT
>CANRPG010000216.1 GCA_947632425.1 uncultured Clostridia bacterium
TCTGAAGATATACACGGAGGCTGACAGGACGCAGGAGGCGCGGCGCGAGATAAATGCTCTGAAAGCACGGCTGGAAAAAGAAATGCGCAAGCGTGACAAGCTGCTGGAACTTTACATGGAAGAAACGATAACGAAAGATGAATTTTCAAAGCGCAACGGCGAGTGCGGCGTGCTTATATCGGATCTGGAAGAAGAGATAAACTATCTTGAAAAGAAAAACGAAAGCGATGCCGAACACGTCAAGGGGCTGAAACGGATACGCAGATACTTTGAGGAAATGTACAGCGCGGACAGCGAGATGACGAAGCAGCAGATAGACGAAATGGCAAAGGCTGTGATAGACAGGATAAACGTTGTGCCGATAAACAGACAGACCATGAAGCTGGAGATAAAGCTGACCACGGGCGAGAGCGAGCCTATGACATATGTTCGCAATGGGCAGAGATACGCTCGGCGTTCGGGAAGCATCAGCATAGTGATTATCGCGACAATGAACGTAGTAAACATGACCAGCGAGACAATTGCAAGTATGCGGCATACTTTAAGTTTGGCATCTATCTCTTGAGACTTGTTCTGCGGCGCCATGCCGCGCCACTGCCTGTTTAATTCATCGAACGTCGGCTGCTGTTGCGGTTGAGGGTAGCTGTTGTAAGGCTGCTGCGGCTGTTGCTGGTAAGTCACCTGCTGCTGTGGCGGTGTGTCGTCCTGCAATGGCGAGCCGCAATAAGCGCACATGGTGTCGCCGGGGTGTTCTATCGGTGCGCCGCAGTTCGGGCATTTTTTCATAAGTATCTCTCCTTTGTTATATCTGACCTGGTATTGGGCTGTAAAATATCTGAAATATCGTGCCGGTGGCTATCATTACCAGCACTATTATTATAGATGCCGCTGCTATTTTGAACGATGTTTTCGCGGAGCGTTTCTGCTCATCGCTTGCCGAGGGGTCGTTTATTATCGAACCTGCCGTCACCATAGCTATCGCGGCAACTATGAAGAATGCGAAGAATACCAGCGATGCTATTGAAAGCGCTCTGCAAAAGCGTACTTTTTCATCAAGCTCTTCGGCTTTGCTGCGGTGTCGCGGCTGCGGCTGATATGTAGTCTGCTGTGTGTCGTCTTGCAGGGGAGAGCCGCAGTAGGCGCAGTGGGTGTCGTCTCGGCGTTCTATGGGTGCGCCGCAGTTGGGGCATCTTTTCATAAAATTCTCCTTGCAGTCATTACATTAACGCTGTCAGAACACTTGCGAAAACGTAAAACACTATGCCTATGACTATCGAAACAGAAGCTATTATCACAGAGTTTTTTGCAGAGCGTTTTTGCTCGCTTGCTGCGGCAGGGTCTTTAATTACCGAAGAAGCCATTATTATAGCTATTACTGCCAGCACGAAAAAACTGCTGAATACTAGCGAAACTATGGAAAGTATTTTGCTAAGGTACACTTTGTTTGCTATCTCGGCGCTTTTGTTTACCTTCTGCATAAGCGGCGTTTGCTTCGGCGGCGGCTCATATGTAATTTTCTGCTGAGGCACGTTTTCTTGAAGCTGTGCGCCGCAGTAGGCACACAGCGCATCGCCTTGGTATTCTATTTTAGCGCCGCAGTTGGGGCATCTTTTCATAGGGTTTCTCCTTTATCATTTTTGCATACTTCGTTATTACGATATGACCAAAATTACAAAAACTATCGAAACTATTATTGTAGAAGTCGCCACCGCCAGACCTGCAACAGTCGAAGCCGCCGAGGCAAGAGCGTTAGCCTTTGAGTTGTCAGCGGCACACCGACTCTTGATTTTGTCCGCGGCGTTTATTATTATGAAAGACGGTATGAAAAGCGGATCAAGCACCATAGCTATAAATGCCGCAACAAGCAGGCATGCTGCCCGACGAACGGCGGTTTTGTCGTCTATTGAGTATATCTGGCTTACCAGCGCAGGCGCATCACTGCCGCAGTAGGGGCAGGAACGTGCATCGTTTTCAAGCACCGCGCGGCAGTCGGGGCATTTTTTCATCGGTAAACTCCTTTTACACTTTTATATACTCTTATTGTATCATGTTTACTGCCGTTTGTCAAGAAAATAGCCTTCTGACAGAGCAAAAGGCGAGAGTTTATTTTATGCTTGACAAATTGGTCTGTGTGGTGTATAATATAAACAGAAAGAGGAGCGCCGGCTTTGACTAAGCGGTTGTCTCCCCTAATAAACGTAAAAATAACCGTTTAGTTTTGGTAGGACTGCGGTTATTTTTTGTGTATATTCTTTATTATCTCGCTTATGATCGCGAAGATCACAGCAAAGACTAATGAAAGAATGATAGCCAGAACTACATAAAGTATTTCCATGTCTATCGCCCTCCCTTCCTATGTAGTCGGTCTGCTTATGCAAACCGCACGCCAAAGGTATAAGAGGGAAGGGAAGTTTTGTGCTTTTTATGCGGCTTCAAAAAAGTCGCATAAAAATTGCCGACCTTTTGTCGGCAAAACAAAACTTATAGCGGCTTCGCAAGAAGACGCGGTTACCGCTCCGAATAGTCTTGTCCGACGCTCCGTTTATATTATAACATAAAAGCGAAAGCGTTATGTTATAATTGTCCGATACGTCGGGAGCAGACCCTTTGGTCTGCGT
>CANRPG010000217.1 GCA_947632425.1 uncultured Clostridia bacterium
ATAAAAGCTATGAAAAAGGTTTCGGGTTCGCTTAAACTGCTTTATTCTCAGTACAGAGAATTGCAGTCGTTCTCGCAGTTCGGTTCCGATCTTGATAAAGATACCAAAGACAGACTTGCTCAGGGCGAAAGAATAGTTGCCGTGCTCAAACAGGGCAGAAACGAACCGCTGAGAGTTGAACAGCAGGTTGTTATTATCTATGCGGTAGTAAATAACTATCTTAAAGATATTCCCGTTGAGGATATAGACAGGTATCAGAAAGAGCTGTTCGATCATATCGAGCATACGAATTTTGATATATATCAATCTATTTTAGATACTAAAGACCTGACCGCAGAAAATCAGCAGAAGCTTAACGAAGTTCTGATACAATTCAACAAAAAGTTTTTGGGCGAATAATATTTACTTGTCAGTAAAGGAGCGTGAAAAATGGCTACAGCTAACATGAAAGCCGTGCGCAGGCGTATAAAAAGCGTTGAAAGCACCAAGCAAATAACAAAAGCTATGGAGCTTGTCGCCTCATCAAAGCTTAGAAAAGCTAAAGAAAAAGCCGATGCCGCACAGCCCTTTTTCAATACTCTGTATGAAACTATGTGCGATATATCTAACGACAGAAGCATAAGATCGCTGTTTGTCGCGCCGCAGTTCAGAAAAACGAACCTGCTTATAGTTATAGCAGGGGACAGGGGACTTGCAGGGGGCTTCAACCACAACGTGCTGAAAGCTGCGCAGGCAAGGTGCGACGAGATAGCAGCCTCGGGCAATAAAATAAAGATAGTCGCAATAGGTAAAAAGTCAATAGATTACTTTGAAAAGCGCGGTTATGATGTTAAACTGAAATACAGCGGTATATTTGACAATACCGAACAGTCGGTGCTTGATGAGATCTCGGGCTATATAATGAGCAATATGAAATTGCAGGAGATAGGCAGTGTTGAGCTTGTGTATACAACGTTTGTTTCCACGCTCTCGCAGGAGCCTATGGTAATCAAAGTGCTGCCGATAGATACGCTCTCGAATGATAAAAAGGCAAAGAGCCTGACCATCTATGAACCTTCGGAAGAAGAGCTTTTTGAAAGCCTTATTCCGCAGTATTTAAACGGCATTGTTTACAGCGCAATTGCAGATTCCTATGCTTCTGAGCTTGCCGCAAGGCGTACAGCTATGGAAAACGCTACCGACAACGCCGATGCCATGATAAATGACTTGTCGCTAATGTATAACAGAGCAAGACAGGCTCAGATAACACAGGAACTCACCGAGATAATGTCGGGTACTCTCAGAAATAATTAACATTCCAGATAAAAAGGACTGATTTAAATGCAAGCAGGAAATGTCGGCAAAGTCGTTCAGGTAGTCGGAGCGGTAGTTGACATAAGATTTGATAAAGACTCTCTGCCTAATCTTCTCAACGCTATTGAGATAGACAACGGCGGCAATAAGCTTATTGTCGAAGTCGCGCAGCATATAGGCGACGATACAGTAAGATGTATAGCCATGAGCTCTACAGACGGTCTTAAACGCGGTGTAGATGCCATAGATACGGGCAAAGCTATCTCTGTGCCGGTAGGCAAGAAAACGCTCTCTAGGGTGTTCAATCTCCTTGGTGAGCCGATAGACGATCTGCCTTTTGACGACAGCGACACCGAGCGCTGGGAGATACACAGACCTGCCCCGACCTTTGAAGAACAGGCAGCCTCTACCGAAGTGCTTGAAACAGGCATAAAGGTCATAGACCTTATAGCTCCGTATCTTAAAGGCGGAAAGATAGGTCTTTTCGGCGGCGCGGGCGTTGGCAAGACCGTGCTTATACAAGAGCTTATAAACAACGTTGCCAACCAGCACGGCGGTATATCTGTATTTACCGGAGTTGGTGAGAGAACGCGTGAGGGCAACGACCTTTACAACGAAATGAAAGAGTCGGGCGTTATTGATAAGACCGTTCTTGTGTACGGACAGATGAACGAACCGCCCGGAGCAAGAATGAGAGTAGGTCTTTCGGGACTTACTATGGCAGAGTATTTTCGCGATGTTGAGGGACAGGACGTTCTTCTGTTTATAGATAACATATTCAGATTTACTCAGGCAGGCTCGGAGGTTTCCGCTCTGCTGGGCCGTATGCCGTCGGCTGTTGGTTATCAGCCAACGCTTGCTACAGAAATGGGCGCTTTGCAGGAGCGTATTACATCTACCAACAAAGGCTCTATAACGTCCGTGCAGGCAGTTTATGTTCCTGCTGACGACCTTACAGACCCTGCCCCTGCAACAACGTTTGCACACCTCGATGCTAAAACAGTTCTTTCAAGAAGCATATCTTCGCTCGGTATTTATCCTGCGGTAGATCCGCTTGATTCTACTTCAAGAATACTCGATCCTGAAATAGTCGGTCAGGAGCATTACGAAGTCGCCAGAGCTGTGCAGTCTATACTTCAGAGATACAACGAATTGCAGGATATTATAGCTATAATGGGTATGGATGAGCTTTCAGACGAAGATAAAGTTACTGTTGCAAGAGCAAGAAAGATACAGAGATTTTTGTCGCAGCCTTTCAGCGTTGCCGAGCAGTTTACCGGTATGCAGGGCAAGTATGTGCCTATAAAGGAAACTATCCGCGGCTT
>CANRPG010000218.1 GCA_947632425.1 uncultured Clostridia bacterium
AGAGCTGCACTATGGAGGACTTCCCGAAGGCAAAGGCGGCGTGGGGCTGCAAAATGCCGGGCGGTGAGTCGGTCTTTCAGGTGGTTCAGCGCACTTACAACGTTATAGATGACGTAAAGCGGCTGTACGGCGGCGAAAACGTTCTGCTGGTGTGCCACGGCGGCATTTGCAGGGTGATAGACAGCTATTTTTACGACATGACGCTGGAGAAATTTATGGGATTTTTTATGGGGAACTGCGAAATACGGCAGTACGACCTGTAAAGGTTACAGCTTAACAGTTTGACATTCAAGACGTGATGACAGAATTTGTTATTCACGTCTTTTTGTATGTGTAAAGGTATTTGCTTTACAGATTTCAGAACGAATGTTCTTGTTCACAAAAAGTTTACAATTTAGCAGGTACGTCACGATGTATCTATAAAAGTCCGAAAAATGGGACTTCTTGTGCATAGTATACATAAATTGCGATAGAAAAATTGTGTAAAACGTCACCCTTGCAAACGGCACGCAGGCTTGATTTCTGCGAATTTATAATGTATAATGGTCTCATAGCGGTGAAAAGTGTTAAATAGTGGTGTTCATTCCCTAAACGATGCTTTCAGATCCGAAAAAGACCAAATGGGAGGTGATTTGCTTGTCAAGCTTGATAGGATCATTTACGCAGTCGATGGACATAAAAGGCAGAATGAGCTTTCCTATTAAGCTGAGAGAGATATTAGGCGAGCAGATCGTAGTTACCAGAGGTCTGGACGGCTGTTTGTTTGCGTATGCTTCGACTGCTTTTGAAGAAATGGCGGCAAGGATAGAAGCTTTGCCGATGTCAAAGGGCAGAGAACTACAGAGGTTCTTCCTCTCGTGGGCGAGCGAGGTGACCGCAGACAAGCAGGGCAGGATACTTATCCCGCAGAATCTGCGCGAGTTTGCGAAGCTCGATAAAGAGATAATAGTAACGGGCGTCGGAAACAGAGCGGAGATATGGGATAAGACCAGATGGGAAGCGCTCAACGATCGCATTGATGAGGACAACATCATGGATCAGATGGAGGAGCTGAATTTCTAGTTGGAATTTCATCATCTGCCGGTAATGCTTCGCGAATGTATCGATGGGCTGGATATCAAGCCCGACGGCATTTATGTTGACGGTACTGTGGGCGGAGCAGGACATTCGAGCGAAATAGCCAGAAGGCTGACGAGCGGTCGTCTGCTGGCTGTAGACCGTGATCCCACTGCAGTGGAAACGGCGAGAGAGCGGCTGAAAGGTTTTAACGCAACCGTTATAAAAGCTAATTACTCTGAGCTTGACAGGGTGTTGAGCGAGCAGGGTATTGACAGCGTGGACGGGATACTTTTAGATCTGGGAGTATCTTCACATCAGCTGGATACGGCGGAAAGGGGATTTTCGTATCGCCTTGACGCGCCTCTTGACATGAGAATGAGCCAGGAGGGTATTTCGGCAAAAGATATCGTGAACGGGTGGTCGGAAAAAGAACTCGCACGTATAATCTTTGAGTATGGCGAAGAAAAATATGCAAGAAATATCGCGTCGGCAATTGTTAAGTGCAGAGAACAAAAGAAGATCGATACTACCGGTGAACTGTCAGAGATAATAAAAAGCGCAGTGCCGGCTAAATCAAAGAGAGAAAAAAATCCGTGCAAAAGAACGTTCCAGGCTATTAGAATAGCGGTGAACGAAGAGCTTGAACATCTGTCGCTTGCTCTGGACAAGGCATTCGATGCTTTGAGACCCGGGGGCAGGCTGTGCATCATCACATTCCACTCGCTGGAGGACAGAATTGTAAAGCAGAGGTTTGCAGCCTATTGCAGAGGCTGTGAATGTCCGCCCGATTTTCCCGTATGCGTATGCGGCAAGAAGCCGCGCGGAAAGCTTATAAACCGCAAGCCTATTACGGCAGGCGAGAAGGAGCTGGAGGAAAACCGCAGAAGCTCGGGCGCTAAACTCAGGATAATAGAGAAACTGTAGCTTGGCGCGAATCTTACAAAGAAAAGAAAGAACAACAAAAGAACGTACAAAAAACAAAACAAACGAACAAAAGAAATAAGAGAGCAAAACATTGCGCCCGAAACAAAAGAGGTGAGGGATATTGGCTAGGATACAGAGCAATCTGGCGTATGATCTGCCCGACTATGACGACGATTACTACGACTATGATGATGAGTACGACTACGCGCCGCCGCAGGAGCAGCCGCAAAGCAGCATACAGCACAAGGCAAACGCAAACAAAAAAGCGCCGATATTTCCCCTCATCGAGATACTGGTGCCTGCGATAGTCGCCGTTGTGGTGCTGGCAGGTGTTATATCGAACCAGATAGACATGAGCAGGCTGACGGCTGAGCAGTCGAAGATGAGCGCGCAGCTTTCGCAGCTGCAAGACGAATGCACCAACCTTGAAGCGCAGCTTGCATCGAGAACGAGCGTTACGGCGGTGGAAGATTACGCCGAAAATACGCTGGGTCTTACAAAGCTGGACAAGTCGCAGGTAGAATTTGTTGAGGTGCCTGTCGATTCCGTTTCGGAAGTGGTGAAGAAAGAGGAAAAAGGTTTCTTTGCCGCGATAAAAGACTGGTTTGAAGGCGTAAAGGAATATCT
>CANRPG010000219.1 GCA_947632425.1 uncultured Clostridia bacterium
CGTCTGCGGACGGCGACGGGGGTTTCACCCCTCGACCCTGACAAGCCTTTTGAAAAAGGCTTGACCGAAAACTTTTCCTTTCTTGACAGGTGTTAATAGTTTTGCGTAATGTGGGGCGGTGAGCCGCTCCGCAGGTAGCGCGTAAGCGCAATAAATATTAACTTTAGATAAATCAAAATTCCCGTTAGGAGCTGATTATTTTGATCAACGCATATGACATTCTGGAAACTATCCGCATGATCGACGACGAGTGCCTCGATATCCGCACCATAACCATGGGTATCTCCCTGCTCGACTGCATCGACAGCGACATTAACACCGCCTGCAAAAAGGTCTGCGACAAAATAACTGCCAAAGCCGCACACCTAGTCGAGGTCGGCGAGGGCATAGAAAAGGAACTGGGCATACCTATTATAAATAAGCGTATATCCGTCACGCCTATCGCGATAGTCTCTGCCGCCTGCAAATGCTCCCCCGTGCCGTTCGCAAAAGCTATGGACGAAGCCGCAAAAGCGGTCGGCGTAAACCTCATCGGCGGCTATTCCGCCCTCGTCCAGAAAGGTTTCTCCGCAGGCGACACCGAGCTTATCAACTCTATCCCCGAAGCCTTAGCCTGCACCGAAAGAGTCTGCTCGTCCGTCAACGTCGGCTCTACCAAAACGGGCATAAACTTAGATGCCTGCAAACTCATGGGCGGCATAATACGTCAGTGCGCTGAAAAAACCGTCGATAAAGCCTGCTTCGGTGCTGCAAAGCTTGTTGTTTTCTGTAACGCGGTAGAAGATAACCCCTTCATGGCAGGCGCTTTCCATGGCGTAGGCGAGCCCGACTGCATGATAAACGTCGGCGTTTCAGGCCCGGGCGTAGTTCGTGCCGCTCTGGCAAAATACCCCGATGCGAACATCACCGAGATCGCAGATATAATCAAGAAAACATCATATAAAATAACCCGCGTAGGTCAGCTCGTAGGTCAGCTTGCTTCAAAGCGCCTCGGCGTGCCTTTCGGTATCGTTGACCTCTCGCTTGCCCCAACCCCTGCCGTCGGCGACAGCGTTGCGCATATCCTCGAAGAAATAGGCCTCGAGCAGTGCGGCGCGTGCGGTACTACTGCCACCCTCGCCATGCTCAACGATGCCGTCAAAAAAGGCGGCGTAATGGCTTGTTCAAAAATAGGCGGCCTTTCAGGCGCTTTCATACCCGTCTCCGAAGATGCTGGCATGATAGACGCCGCAAAAAGCGGTACTCTCTGTATTGAAAAGCTGGAGGCTATGACAGCCGTCTGCTCGGTCGGTCTTGATATGATAGTAGTCCCCGGCGATACCACCGCTGACGTGCTTGCCGCAATTATCGCTGACGAAGCCGCCATAGGCATGGTCAACTCAAAAACTACCGCCGTAAGAATTATCCCTGCCATAGGCAAACAGGTCGGCGAGGAGCTTGACTGGGGCGGTCTGTTCGGTCGCGGCCCCGTAATGCCCGTAAAAACGTCATCGCCCTCTAAATTTATCAGCCGCGGCGGTCAGATACCTGCGCCCATGCAGTCGCTGAAGAATTGAGGTGAGAAATTTGCACGATATTTCAGTATGTTTTCTGTGTTTTATGGTATATAGCTTTATAGGCTGGGTCTATGAAGTCTCTCTGTACCTCGTCCGCGATAAAGTCTTTGTCAACCGCGGCTTTCTCAACGGCCCGTACCTGCCTATATACGGCTGCGGCGCAATGGCAGTCGTGCTGCTTTTCGGCGATATGGGCGATCTGAAAAGCATACCTGCGCTATTTTTCTCGTCGGTCATGGTCTCTTGTATACTCGAGTACCTCACCTCCTACATAATGGAAAAACTGTTCCATGCGCGCTGGTGGGATTACTCCGACTACCGTTTCAACCTCAATGGGCGTATATGCCTCTCTGCCGCCATAGTTTTCGGCGTATTATCGGTGCTTTTGATAAAATTCATACACCCCTTTGTTTCGGGTATATTTTATAAGATACCTGAAGCAGCCGCCGAAATAACCGCCGCGTTCGTTGTGGGCTTTTTCGTGACCGATCTAACGCTTACCGTTGTCGCTATCACAGGACTTCAGAAGAGGCTCGAAGAAGCAAGGGCGCGGCTGGAGCAGGAATGGCAGGAAAACGTCGAAGCCGCAAAAGAGCGCCGCGCAGCCCTTGTGGAGCGCCTCGGTGTGCAGCATAAACGTCTTATAAAGGCCTTCCCCCAGATGAAGAGTGAAAAGCACGACGATATCCTCACCGAGATCCGCGAAGCAATAAAAGAACGTTCGCATAAGAAATAGATTATTACTTTTGTTGTTAATAATTGCGCTTACGCGCACCCTGCGGAGCAGAAATAGTGAATAGTGAATAACGAATAATGAATAGTTTAAAGTTAAGGAGCGGCTTACGCCGCATATCTTAAATTCATGTCAAGAAAGGAAAAGTTTTCGATCGACCCTTTTTCAAAAGGGTCGTCAGGTCGAGGGTGAAACCCTCGTCGCCGTCCGCAGACGGCGAAATCCCCATACGGCAGGCGCTCCGCAAAGGGTGAATTTCAAAATAGTCCGGTGGACTATTTTGAAAGAGGGAACGCCCTG
>CANRPG010000220.1 GCA_947632425.1 uncultured Clostridia bacterium
CTACGACCGTGGGGTTTTGCATTTTAACTATCTTTTCGATAAGTCTGTCAAATGACATGGTGTTTTCTCCTTTTCATCTTTCAAAAATAATGTTGCCGTCGGTTATGGTCATCTTTGCTCTGCCCTTGAAATGCTCGCCTTTAAATACCGAATTTTTAGATTTAGAGTGCAGCTTTTCAGGGTCTACCGTCCACTCCTCGTCGGGGTCGAATACCGTTATATCGGCAGTGCAGCCGCTTTCAAAGCATACCCTTTCAAGACCTAAAACTTCACGCGGCTTTACCGACATTCTCATAACTATATCTTCAAGCGGCATTTTGCCTGTGTGGTACAGAAAAGTAAGCACTGCGGCAAGCGAAGTTTCCAGCCCCACAACGCCGTTGGGCGCGGTCAGGAAGTCCGCCTTGTCCTCTTTTGAATGAGGCGCATGGTCAGTCACAATACAGTCTATAGTGCCGTCTGCAACTGCCTGCTCAACTGCCGCTCTGTCGGCTTCTTCACGAAGCGGTGGGCTCATTCGGTAGTCTGCATCACGCGCAAGCAGCTTTTCTTCGGTATACGCAAAGTAGTGGGGGCAGGTCTCGCAGGTAACGTTCACGCCGTCTTTTTTCGCGGCACGAATTATATTTACCGAGCCTCTTGTTGAAACGTGCGCTATGTGTATATGCGCTCCGCAGGAAGCCGCTAAGGCGATCTCACGTGCGGTAATATAATCTTCCGAGGCTCTGTCCATGCCCTTTACACCGAGCTGCTGTGACACTTTGCCTTTGTTTATAATACCGCCGTTTATGATGTTCAGATCCTCACAGTGCGAGATTACGCACATACCGCTGCTGACCGACTTTTCAAGAGCCTGCCGCATAAGCTCGGCATTCTCAACGGGTCTGCCGTCGTCAGATATGGCGATAACGCCGCACTTTTTCAGCTCGTCATAGTCGCAAAGCTCTTTTCCCGAAAGACCTTTTGTAATTGCTGCAACGGGGTAGACCTTAACGCCCGTACCCTTTGCCTTGTTCACGATATATTCTACCGTTTCGCGGCTGTCTATCACAGGCTTTGTGTTGGGCATACAGCAGACCGCGGTAACGCCGCCTGCTTTTGCTGCATTCGTGCCCGTGATAATATCCTCTTTATAGGTAAGCCCGGGGTCGCGCAGATGTACGTGCATATCAACAAGCCCTGCGCAGGCAACAAGTCTGCCCTCGCCGTCTATCACACGATCTGCCGCGGTATCGCACTTCCCTGCCTGCAAAACGCTGCGTATCCTGCCGCCGTCGATCAGTATATCATACACGCCGCCAAGGTGCAAAAGCGGGTCTGCCACGCGCATATTCTTCAAAAGAATTTTCATGATCTTAATGCTCTTACTTAGATGTTACGACAGCTTCTGCTTCTTCAGAACCCTCGCGGACTATTCTGAATATTTCGCCCGTGGTCTGAAATTCCAGCGTATCGCTCATAACGGTGTTGTCATTGTCACGATACATTATATTGCCGTCGCGGTCTTTCTGGGTATAAACAAACTTGAAATCAATATTGCTTCTCAGCTCGCTCATATCCCATTCTGCCGGGAAATTCTGCATGAACGGCAGCATAAGCAGTTTTATCTTGCCGCTGGAAGGTGTCGTTTTATCGCCCTCTTCAACGTCTATCTTGTAAAAACCGCTTGCTATCTTTTCGCCGTCGTCATACTTTATGGAAAAACGTCCGTTGTCTTTGAAGGTGAACGTTATTCCCTGCGGAGCCTGATAGCCGTAGCCGCTGTCGGTCACAACTATCTTCCAGTCGCTCTCGATAAGCTTTTCGCCCTCGTGAGTATTAGAAGCCAGCGTAAAGAAGAACGTCAGAAAATAGATTATGCAGAACGCCAGAAACAGAAACAGCAGCAAAAGCAGCGTTCCCACAATTCTTTGCTTAGGTGTTTTTTTAACTTTGAATCCCATGATGTATACCAACCTTTCGATTATAGATTACTTTTCTTTATTCCTTCCGAGGAACGCCGCGCCTATTATGCCTGCATCGTTGCCGAGCTTTGCAATAACTATCTCGGTGTTCTTTTCGGAATTTTTGGTGTATATCTCTTTCGCGACAAGCTCTTTGAGCGGCAGCAAAAGCGGATCGCCCTCGTTGCAAACGCCGCCGCCGATACACAGTATATCGGGCTGGAAGATGTTTATGGTATTCGTTATGCCGCACGCGAGGTACTTTATGTATTTGTCAACGACCTCTTTGCCTGCCTTATCGCCTGCGCGCATGGCGTTGAATGCTGTTCTTGCGGAAACCTTGCCGTCCTCCTCGTTCATCTTCCACATTATCGAGTCTTTGTGCTCCAGCATTGCTTCTCTTGTCATTCGCACCAAGCCCGTTGCAGAAGAAAACACCTCAAAGCAGCCTTTTCTGCCGCAGGTACATTCCGGCCCGTTGGGGTCTATAACGGTGTGACCTATCTCAGCCCCTGCAAAGTTAAAGCCCGAATATATCCTGCCGTTTATGATTATTCCGCCGCCAACGCCCGTGCCCAGAGTTATGCACACGGCATCGTTTGCGCCCTTTGCCGCGCCTGCCAC
>CANRPG010000221.1 GCA_947632425.1 uncultured Clostridia bacterium
CTTGTCTTTCGCTGCAATTGCTCGAACAGGTGGAGCAATCATGTGTACATTCGCTCATTTTATTCACCATACCTTATATATTTTATCTGTCGGGAAGTTTAGCCGTGACTATAAATCCATCGGTATTATTCCCCGAAATTTCGTAATTATATTTTGTACCGTCGCTTGAAGTCGGCACTTTTATGTTGGTGCTCTCCCCCTCTGACGGGCAGTAATACACCGCGTAATCGCTGCCGCTTTCTGTAGTATAGCCGACTGCGTTTTCATACAAGTGGTTTTTCAGCATTTCAACGTATTCTTCAAGGCACATATTGTTATTTTTCATTATCTGCGCGTGCGGCTGACCTACATACCTAATATAACCCGTCTTGTCAGAAACGCCCGTAACGCCTGCTTTTTCCTGCGGATACCTGAAAATAAGCCCGTATTTATAGGCGTTTTCTGCCAGCCACTGGTAGCTGCCCATAGGCGAAAAATCGGTATATGTGCCGTCGGCCGCCAGCATACGGAAATTCACTGTATAGCCCGTGCAAAGGTCGCTCGTGCTGTCGCCCGTTTCGTAGCCGTTCATAAGCACCAGACCTGCCTCGCCGTACTGCTTGCAAAAGTCGGTCATCATGCTTCTTACGGCGTTCAAGGTAACAGAGCGCGCTGTTACGCTGTTGTCGCGGATAGAAAACAGCTTATTGCCCTCGCTGTCAAACATAAAATCATAGCAGGAAACGCAGTCGCTGGCGGAAGCGCCTGAAAACGCCGCTTGCGCACCTACAACGGCAAGAACGCCGTCATACATAGAAGCCTTTGTGTATTTATCGTAAGTATAATCAATTTTTCCCAAGACCGTGTCGATATTCTGACCCTCGAGCGTGCTGCTGTCGTCGTCAGAAGCAGATACATCGCCGCTCTGAGAGCTTTCTGTGACAGGCGCGCTCACCTGAGAAGAATTATCGTCATTTTTTGTATCTTTAATGACCGATACCATTACTATCACGAACACCACGATGACCAGCACGGCAAGGATATTGCCGTATTTCAGTCTTTTATAAAGCGGCTTTTTTGCCATGATGCGTCACCTCACAAAAATACTTACCTATATTATAACATACTTGCCGCGCAAATATATGAACATTTTATTAACATACAAAAACCGCACGGCTTTTGACCGCGCGGCGCACTTCTGCAAAACTATTTCATAAGATCTTTGCCTGCATTCCACGCCTGACCGACCTTTTCGCCGACTGCATAATAGCCCGAGCGGAACTGGTCAAAGATCAGGGCGTTTATCTTTTCGGGGCAGACCTTGCCGTCCTCGCCGACTACCTTTTCATCTGCTACTACATTGACTATCTTTCCAACAACTGCGTGCAGGTTTTCGGTATCAACTATCTCAGCAAGTTCGCACTCCATAGTAACGGGGAACTCGGTTATAACAGGCGCGTTGACAAACTCGCTCCTGACGGCGTGGCAGCCGCTCTTTTCAAACTTATCGGGCATTTTGTTGCCTGTTGCGATACCGAAGAAATCGGCAGCTGCCATGTTTTCAACGTCCGCGATGCTTACGGTAAAAGCCTTGCTGTACCTGATGTTTTTGGTGGTCTTGTGATTCTCATCGATGCACAGCATAATTTTGTCCATGTCGCATATCTGCGCCCAAGCGGCGTTCATGGCGCACACCTTGCCGTCCTCACCGTATGCGGCGATTATCGCGACCGGCATAGGCATAAGAGCAGGCAAAACTCCTAAGTTCTTTTTCATAAAGCATACCTCCATAAATTGTGTTGTATATATTATACCACGTATTTTTTAGATTTTCAATACATTTGGTTCTCGGCTTTTTGAATTGAATTTTTTGTCAACACAGAAAATACATATTGCCATTTGGTGCGGTTAAAATATTTTCAGCGGCTATTACCGCGGATAAGAGGTAAATTATGAACTGCATTTACTTTTTTGACGACAGCGGCTGTTTTACTTATCTTCAAAAATATATCAAAAACCTGCGCGGCTGCAACGCTGTTATGCTCAACTTCCTGCCGCGGCGGCTTAGAAGCGAAGGCGCGGCAATGATAGCTCCCCACCACGCGATTTGCGAAAAAATGCGGCGACTCGGCAATATGCCGCTTATTACTCTGGGGGCGACCGACAAGGCGACATTCAGCCTTTCAAGCAGCCAAAAAGAGCGTTTAATGGTATCTTTACAAAGAAGCATAAAAAGCTTTGGCGGCAAAGTTTACGAGCCCTGCGAATTTATGCTGTACCCGAAAACTTCGCAGCCGCTTGCAGCCATGGCAGGGCTTGCCGCCGCTTTGCTGACGGACAGCATAACCGACTGCTGCGAGCCTATCTTTCTGCCTTGAAAGCCTCGTTATACGCGACCATTTCTTCAAAAGTCACCGGCATATAGCAGTTAACATCGGCGCCGGCGTTGAGCATATACGGGTTTTCCTTTATCAGCTGCCAGAAGGGCTGCCAGGTTTGGTTGTGTATATGCCCGTAGACCATATAGCTGCCCCTCTCCATATGCGGCCATGACATCATAGGATAGTGGCACATA
>CANRPG010000222.1 GCA_947632425.1 uncultured Clostridia bacterium
ACTCCTCCATGACTTTTGACTTGTCGATATGGAAAGGTATCACATACTTGGGTGAGAAGCCGCCGACTATCTGCTCTGTCATGATTATAGGGTTGCCGCAGAAAACGCATATTGTTGCGGCTGTTGCTCTGTCGGTGATTATCTCGGCTCCGCAGTGTGAACACTTATATTGCACGAGATTTTTGCCTATAGTGCCGTCGGTAGAAACGGCTGTGGCTTTCTCGTCCTCGTCAAGCTCTTTATGCTTTTCTATCTTCGTTTCGTCAACGGTATTCCTGCCTGCCGCATCGAGCTGCTCGAGCGTGAACACCTCATCGCAATAGATACATTTCCAGCTCTGGGTGGCGGCATCGAAGCCCATATCACCGCCGCAGGTAGGGCATTTATATGTAATATTTGCCATCGTTTTACTCCCCCTTACCCTGCTTTTTTAGTCGTGGTATGCGAGTAAACATCGCTGCGCTCGGTTATATCTATTCTCGCTTGCAGATACTTTTCAGCCTTGGTGGCTTTATGCTTTGTTCTGCTTTGCGATATTAGCGAAAAGGCTATAACTATTGCAACTAAAAGACCTATAAAGAAACAGCTTACGATGTTATCACCGCTGTACATAACGAGGTCAGCAACGGGTATTGAGTAAATAAAATTTAACACAGCAAACACACTCCCTATCAAATACTGTATTAAGTATATCATATTTACAAATGCAAGTCAATAAATTTTTTAAAATTTTCAGCAAAATTTACAATTGAGCCTTACCCTATATGTAAATTATGATTTACCCGTGCGGCGGCATTGATTTTGACAGGAAAATATGCTATACTATTATTGGTGATATTATGGATATGCGTTCATGCTTTTTATACTGCGCAGGCAAATATTACGACGGCTATATCACGCCGCGCGAGGGTGACATAAAGGTGGCTGTGGACGGCGGTTTTAAGCTTTGCGAAAGCCTTGGCATAACGCCCGACTGCATCATAGGCGATTTTGACAGCCTTGGCAGCGTGCCGCAAAATGCCATAGTGCTGCCGCGCGAAAAAGATGACACCGACACTCTGGCGGCGTGCAAGAGGTATCTCTCGGCTGGGATAAAGAGTTTTTTTCTTCTGGGGGCGGTCGGCGGTAGAGACGAACACACATTTGCGAACATTCAGCTGCTGAAATTTCTCTCTGACAGAGGCGCGCAGGGGTTTATGTTCGGAAATGATCGAACTTTTACGGTTATAAAAGACTGCGAGGTGACTTTCGGCGAGGAATACGAAGGCTATATTTCGGTATTTTCGCTGAGCGATGAATCTTGCGTTAGTATAAAAAATCTGAAATACGGGCTGGATAATGCCACACTTTCAAACAGTTACCCCTTGGGAGTAAGCAACGAGTTTATGGGAAGATCTGCAAAAATACGAGTAATGGGCGGAACGCTGCTTTTGATATTCGACAGAAAAGGCAATTTTACTTTACCTTATTATAATATATAAAATATATAACACACAGAAAGGACGTTAAAGAAATGGAACAGACTTGTCACGGCGAAATAAACGGAAAGATAGCTATAAAAACCGATGCATACGTTTGCAGCAGAGAGCACCGCATTACCTTTTACGATGTGGACTTCAACAAGCGGCTGAGGCTTTCGGACATGATGCGGCTGTTCTCGCTTATGGCAGGCGAGGACTACTACACGCGCGGCTTGGGGCACGTTTTTTTGAAAGAAAAGGGCTTTGCGTTTTTGGTATCTAAGATAGTATACAAGATATACAGGCTGCCGACTTTAGAAGAAGAAGTTATTCTGAAAACCTGGGTGGAAGAGATAAAAGGCGCGAAATTTGTGCGCGGATATGAAATGGTATCACGCGAGGGGGAGCAGCTGGTTATAGGTCAGGCGGTGTGGATATGCGTAAACCCCGACACGAAAAAGATAGTGCGCCCGAGAGATTTTCCTTGGTGCGGTGATGCTATGCCGCGCGAGGATATGCCCGTTCACTACAGAGAGATAAAAGTTCCCGAGGTACACCCGATAAGCGACTACGTTGTGCCGTACCACGCTATTGACTACAACGGACATCTCAACAACACCGACTACGGCGATGTTATTATGAACGCGCTGCCTGCCGATGAACTTGGCAGGGATATAGACGAATTTACGCTGTGTTATCAGCACGAAGCATACATGGGCGAGACGATAAATCTTTTCAGGGGCGACCCCGACGGGAAGACGACTGTAATAGTCGGTAGAGTTGGCGAGCGCAAATGCTTTGAGAGCGAGATAATCTACAAATAATGCATATAAAAGAGGTTTCATCATGGTAATTGACTTTCACACACACGTTTTTCCCGAAAAAGTGGCTGCAAAGGCAAAGCAGGTGCTTATCGACAACGCAATAGAGCTTGGCAACCACATTACGGCTTGCACAGACCTTACTGTTGACGAGCTGGTAAGGCACATGGAGCTTGACGGGGTGGATATGTCTGTTGTGCTGCCCATTGCTACCGCGCCGCACCAGACAAAGCACATAAACGAATTTGCTG
>CANRPG010000223.1 GCA_947632425.1 uncultured Clostridia bacterium
GACGACCACGTTATAATGACCTGCAACAAGTACGGCATTGCTATGGCGTTCACGGGAATGAGATTGTTCCACCACTGATAGGAGGTAAGCCCCATGAGTAAAGTTTTAGTTGTGGGCGGCGGCGGCAGAGAGCACGCAATTATTATGAAGCTGGCGCAGTCGCCAAAGGTAGAAAAGCTGTACTGCACCCCCGGCAACGGCGGTATTTCAAAGTATGCGCAGTGCTTTGACGTTGCGGCAACAGACATTGACGGTGTTGTTGCGCTTGCCAAAAAGCTGAATGTCGATATGGTAGCTGTTGCGCCCGATGATCCGCTTGTTATGGGTATGGTAGATGCTTTGCAGGCTGAGGGTTTCAAGACTTTCGGACCTAAAAAGAATGCCGCTATAATAGAGGGTTCAAAGGTATTTTCTAAAGATATGATGAAGCAGTTCGGCATACCTACCGCTGAATATGAAGTATTCACAAACAGTGATGATGCCATAAAATATGTAAAGCAGTACAACAAATATCCTGCTGTTATAAAGGCTGACGGACTGGCTCTCGGCAAGGGCGTTATACTTGCGCAAAACGAGGAAGAAGCCGTTGAAGCGATAAAATCTATGATAGACGGCAAGAAGTTCGGCGAGAGCAGTACCACAATTGTTATTGAAGAATATCTGACAGGGCCCGAAGTTTCAGTGCTTTCGTTTACCGACGGCGAGACTGTTGTGCCGATGATATCTTCGATGGATCACAAACGCGCCAACGACAACGACGAGGGACTTAACACAGGCGGCATGGGCACTGTTGCGCCTAATCCGTACTATACCGACCAGATAGCCAAAGAATGTATGGAAAAGATATTCCTGCCGACTATAAAGGCTATGAAACAGCTTGGCAGAACGTTTGAGGGCTGTCTGTACTTTGGTCTTATGCTGACTGAGAACGGCCCGAAAGTTATCGAGTACAACTGCCGCTTCGGCGACCCCGAAACACAGGTAGTTCTTCCGCTGCTTGATACAGATCTTTATGAAGTTTTTGAGGCGATATACGACCACAGGCTGAAAGATGTTGATATAAAGTGGAAGAGCGAATTTTGCACCTGTGTTGTTATGGCAAGCGGTGGCTATCCCCTCGCCTATGAAAAGGGGCTTGAGATAAGCGGTCTTGACGATATGGGACAGGTCGACGGTGCGTTTGTTTACCACGCGGGAACAAAGCTTTCGGGCGGAAAGTTTCTTACCAACGGCGGCAGAGTTCTGGGCGTTACCTGCACGGGATTTACACTGCAATCTGCTCTGCAAAAGTCTTATGAAGCAGTTTCAAAGATACACTGGAAAGACGTGCATTTCAGAAAAGATATCGGTCAGCGCGCGCTTAAAGCCGACCCCGATTTGCTTCACTTAGGCTACAAAGACGACATCGAAGATTACATTGAAAACAACGGCGTATATTTAAGAGCATAAACAAAGCGGTCGATGAGTAAACCTCACCGACCGTTATTTTTATTCTTTTTTCAAAACCTCTTTCGGCTCGTTTGAACCTATTATCATCAGCGGCATTATCATTGACAGCGCGAGGTAGAGAATTATCACTCCTGCGCATACGGCGATATGCCACCAACCGAACGAAATTACTGTTTCTTTCAGCAGCGTCATCTTGCCGACTATAAGCACGATCGCTGAGATCGCCGCGGCTATGCCGCAGGTTATCGCGCTGTTTTTAAGGCTTCGCAGCGCACACGTCCTCCACCTTGCACCGCAGATGTAGAAAATAGCATAGTTTCTAAGCTGGCGTTTAGTATATATAGCGCTGATAGATACCGTTGAAATGATAGTAAGTATGAAGATACAAACCGCTATCGGGAAAAGTGTGTACATCTGCTCATAGATGTATTGCATACTATTTTTGCGCACTTGTGAAAGCGGCGTATGAGTTAATTGCATATCTCTCAGCGCCTGATCTGCATCAGCATATTCTTCATCGCTGTCGCAAAAAACAAACTGAGTACCCCATACAAGGTCGTGCGCGCCGAATTTTGCATAGCAGTCTGCTTCTCTCATCAGCGCGATATCACGAGTATCAAAGTCTTTGTCATACACGCCGTACAGGTCGAAAACGCTCTTACATTCGTTTTTATCTGTCCAGTATGATGCGATGTTTGTTTTGTTTTCAACCACGCCTATAACTATGTAATCAGCAAAATCGGTAGAAATAATATCGCCCGGTTTGTAGCCGCACTGCGATATTACGATCGGTATTTTGCCGCAGTTTTCATATGTCAGCCCTGCCTCGTCAAACCACTGACCCTGCGAGAGCATAGGTTTATATGCATATGCAAATTCATCCGAATATACAATGCCGTGTATTTCCTGTCCGTTGCCTGATAAAATATAAGAACACTCGTTTGCTGCGAGTTCACAGCCGTCAAGATTTTGTGCAAATTCATCATAATACAGCGTGGAGTCATCTGCAAACACCATATACCCTTTTTGTGTGAGATACTGCTCAAACGGCGTATACAGCGAATATCTTGAAATTATTG
>CANRPG010000224.1 GCA_947632425.1 uncultured Clostridia bacterium
AGGTCATGAAAAGAGAAAACCGCTTTGCATACCATATGGCGTTTTCGTTATATTCGCGCAGATTCGCGGTGTTTAAAGCTTCTATGCCGTCGCAGTATTCGGGGTAGAGGCATATATTTTCAAGATAAGACGCCCTGCGAAACGGGTGCGCTTGTATCATAACGCCGCCGCTCTCGCAAACGGTCGCATACAGCTGCGGTATGCTCATCTCCATTATATCCTCGTGCTGCAAAAGCCACAGTTTGTCAACGCCGTATATCAGAAACTCTGCGCCGCGGCGGTTGTATTCAAAGCCGAAGAATACCGCAAAGCCAAGCCTGTCGCCGTGCGCTTTCGCCCTTTCATACCCTTTGCAGAACTGCTCTACCCTGTCTTGCCAAGGCAGAGAGCGGTCTATGCCGCAGTTGCCGTTGAAAAAGTGGTCGGTGATCATAACGCCGTCGTAGCCTTTCTGAATGTAGCAGTCAACAAGCTCTTCGGGCGACCACCTTGCGCATGCGCTGACGGGCGATGTGTGGCAGTGCGTTTCGTATAAATATCTCTTTTTTCTGCGGTTTTGCATAAACGTTCCCCCATATAGATATTATAACACAATTCTCTGCGGTTTACAAGTTATAAATCAAGGCTAATATTTTTATATACAAGTTTAATTCGGCTATAGCCATTTGGTGCGAAGGAGCAGGCGTTTTTCGTTATATTGAACATAAAATAAAAAACTATTTGGCAGATGTGCATATATCTATAAAACAATTTATCAAAAGCTCTTGACAAACCGCATTTAATATTTTACAATATCTATAACGAAGCAAAATTATATACGCAAGCAAAATGCAATTCAAATTTTTTTATTTTATGAAAGGAATGATATTTATGACACTGCTTAAAAAGGCTTTGGCAGTCACGGCTGCAATAACACTGCCTATCTCGATGGCTGCCTGCGGAAATTCTTCTTCAAGCTCATCGTCATCTTCAAGCCACGTTGACCAGGTATCTATTCAGGATACCAGCAAGGTAGACTCGCTTGACGAGGAAACGCTCTCGGAGGCTGACAGGACTATCAAATGGATGGGTACTTTTGACCTCAATCAGGCGGACGGCAACGAAACGAGAGTTGACACACAGCTTTTCAACGACAAGGGCGGCGTTATCGAATGGATAAGAGTTACCGACTCTGCGAAGTTTGAAAGGCTTGCGGCTGCTATTTCAGCGAACGACCCCCCCGACATCTTCAAATATGAGTGGATGGCATTCCCCTGCCAGACGCTTATAAATATGTATCAGCCTATAGACTCTATAGTTGACTTTGATACAGACCTTTGGAGCGACGTTAAGGACGGTGCGGAAAAATTTGTTCTTAAAGGCGAGCATTACGTTGCGCCTATAAGCTACTCGACCGGCGTGCTTATGATGTACGATCAGGACGTAGTTGACACCGAGGGTCTGACAGACCCCTACACCCTTTGGATGGAGGGCGAGTGGAACTGGAACACATTCCGCGAGGTAATGGAAGATTACGTTGCCAACGGTGACGGCGAGACACCACGCTACGGCATCACGGGCTGGTATGCGCCGCAGATAATACAGCAGACCGGTCAGACAATGGTAACATACGACGGCACACACTTTGAAAGCAACATAATGAACTCTGACATCGAGCGCGCCGAGAGCTTTATATACGACCTGAAGAAAGACGGTCTTGTATACAACGAGCAGTGGGTAAACGATGCGAGCACCGCTCTGGCTTCAATGGGCAACGTTATGTTCTTCTCAATGGGTCCGTGGGCGCTGACGGGAAACTATGGCCCGCATGACGATCAGCACTGGTCTGTAGTTCCTATCCCTGCCGACCCCAACACAGGCGCGAAGATAACAACTTCCGACATGACGGCTTATATGTGGGTAGCAGGTTCTACCAAAGACAAGGCAGTAAAGACATGGCTTGAATGCGCGCACATTGCCGCTACAGACGAGCAGTATAAAGAGGACAGCAAGGCTAAGTTCATGATAGACAACCCCGGCTGGACAGACGAGATGTATGACGTTCTTACGGTAACATCTTCTTCTGAATACGATCAGGTATTTGACTACGGCTACGGCATTTCTTCGTCATTCTCCGACGACAACTCGGTAACAGACGGCTCGGGCTGCACTGTAAGGCAGCTTTACGAGAACGTTATAAAGACCGACGACACCGGCAAGCAGTACACTTGGTCGGAAGTGCGTTCTACATACTCAAAGACCACCGACGACGAGCTTGCTAAGGTAAATGCGGCTATAGATGCTATGGAAGGCTGATCTCAATAAGCAATACAACTAAGAGAGCGTATGCAAATGCGCTCTCTTTTTGTGCGTAAATTGCTTGACAAAACGGCTTGGCTTTGGTATACTGTTTGTAGATATTACCTATGAAAGGAGAACTCTACATGAGTAAAATATTGGTAACAGGCGGTGCGGGCTACATCGGCAGTCACACCTGCGTTGAGCTTCTTGAGGCAGGATATGAGATAGTTATTGTTGACAAC